>NZ_JBSHGZ010000001.1:648282-798448 GCF_053618075.1 Embleya sp. NPDC055664 | reverse complement strand
TTTGGCGTTGACTTTTGGCACGCTGTTGAGTTCTCAAGGAACGGACGCTTCCTTCGGTGCGGAATCAACCGCGCCCTCCGGGCGTTTGACGTTCGGTTTGTGTTGCTTTGTGTTTCTCTTGTTTCGCTTTCGCGTCTCCAGCTTAGCACACCGTTTCGGCCGCTTCGCTTTCCTCGCTTTCGGCATCCGGCGCGTTCCCGCGCTTTCCGCCTTTCAGACTCTAGCAGATCTTCCGACCCGCTTCGTCCCGCCGCTTCGGGCATCGGGAATTCGCATTTCCGAGGCATTTGGCGGCGCCCGCCGACTTTAGCGGAGCGCATTCCGATCGCCTAATCGGTGATCGGGGATTGTGCTCGCCTCCCGCGCGGACTTCGCAACAGTACACGGCCGGGCCCGGAGCGCCAAATCGCTCCGGGCCCGGCCGCTCATACCTCTCCCCACGGCCTCGGCGGCGGGTCACCGTCGCCTCGCCGCCGGCTCAGCGCAGCCTCAACGCCCCTTCCCCGTCCGCGTGTTCGGCCCCGGCGCGGTGTTCGGGCCCGCCTCCGTCACCGGGGCCGTCGGGGTCACCTTGCCGTCGTGTGTGAAGCCGATGCCCTTCAAGGTCGGCATTGCCGTGCCGTCGCCGGTCAGCTCCACCCGGTATTGCAGGAATCGCGACGACGTCCCCACCGTGTGCCCCGGCTTGGCCAGGTCCTTCCACGGTGTCCAGCTCGCGTCGGGAATCGCGGTGGTGCCGGTTCGGACCGATACCCGCAGCGTCGTGCCCTTGGGAATATCGGCCTGCCAGTCGCTCGCCAGCCACGTGACCATTTGGCCGGCGTCCAGGGCCTTGGATACGTACGTACCGGTGCGAGCCCGGTCCAGGGTGAGGGCATCGGGGCGGTCGCCGCTGACCGCTCCGCCCGAGACCGTGCCGTTGGTGAAGTCGAAGGCGCCGGTCTCGGCGACGCCCGGCCTCGGCATGACCAGGCGGGCCGTGTCCTTCTTCTTTCCGCCGCCGCCCGTCCAGGTCCCCTCGTTCCCGGCCGCGTCGATGCCCGCCAGGCGGAAGGCGTACGTCGCGCCGGCGCCGAGGTGGCCGAGCTTGGCGTGGTGGGTGGTGGTGCGCTGCTTCGCGTCCGTGTATACCGGGCGCACCGCGGCCGCTGTGTCGCCGAGCAGGACCGACGTCGTGGTGGGCTTGTCCGTCTTCCAGGTCAGGTCGGCGCTGCCGTCCGGCCAGGTCTTGACCGCGACGTCGCTGATCACCGGGGCCTTGCGGTCGGCCTTGGGGGTGCGGAACTCGGCGGGCTTGGTGTTCGGGGCGGGCCAGGTGGTGCGGTCGCCCTTCGCGTTCACCGAGGTGAGTCGGTAGTAGTAGGTGGTGTCGGGCTTGAGCGCGCCCAGGGCCACCTTGTGCTCACCGGCCGTCTCCACGCTCTGCTGGGTGATGGGCAGCTGGTCCGGCTGGGTACCGAGCTGCATCTCCGTGGTGGCCGGGACGTCCGTCGTCCAGGTCAGGGTGCCCGAGCCGTCGGGTGCCGGGGCCGCCTCGGCCCGGGCGATCAGCGGAGCGACCGGGGTGGCGTAGGTGGCCGTGTACGCGCCGGAGGTCCCGTCGAAGACGGCGTACTCGATGCCCTTGATCGTGGTCTTCTGGAAGGTGACCGGGGCGCCGCCCCGGGACAGACCGGTGAGCGTGGTGCCGCCCGAGCCGGTGGTCGGGAGCATCGTCATCAGGTTCGTCGCGGCCGCGTTCTGGTTGACCGTGAAGGTGACCGTGTTGCCGACCCGGTTCAGGCCGGTGACGGTCGAGGCGTTGCGCGCGTCGGTCCAGTCCAGGAGTTGTTTGGCGGAGACGATCGGGACGTTCTTGGCTTTCGCCGAGGCGATCAGCGCGGCCTCGATGTCGAGCTGGCCCACGTTGCCGACCCCGCCGTTGGCGTTCGCCGAGTCGGTGTGGTTGTTCATCACGAACGCGCCGTAGAAGCCGTCGTTGTTGGCACCGCTGACGAGTTGATCGAACGTGTCCGGATAGACCTGTTGGAATTCGTCGTTGATCTGCGTGGTGCCCTGGTAGATGTCGATCATCTGACCACTGGGGTCGGTGAAGCGCATCGGGAATCCGGAGCCGGTGAAGAATCCGGGACTGGCCTTCATCAGCGCCCCGCCCCAGGTGTTCTTCCAGTAGTCGGGCATGTAGTAGTAGTTCGTGTCGAGCCGGATTCCCTTGGCCCGGGCGATCGTCGCGTTGGAACTCCAGTCCGGCCAGATCAGGCAGTGGGTCCGGTTGGTGGTCGGCTTCAGCGGGGCGTAGCGGGTGAAGTCGTCCAGGCTGTTCTCGTACACCGCTGAAAGTTCGGCGTTGATGTCCGCCTGCGACGCGCCGGCGCGCATCTGCGGACAGCTGCCGTTCTCGTCGACGTGTCGGGCGATCTCGAAGCCCTGGGCGGTCCAGTTCTGTACGTCGGACACCGGGGGTGCCTGGGTGCCCTGGGGTCCCGGGCCCCAGACGTAGATGGTGCCGCGCATACATTTCCAGTTCCGGACCGCGGCGTCGCGCAGGGCCGCGATGGGGCTGGAGCAGTTCGGGTCGGAGCTGTTGTTGTTGTAACGGGTGACCCGACCCTGCATGTCGCCGAGGTTTTGGCCGTGGTTGTCGCCGGTGGAGACCATCACGACCTTGAGCAGGTCGGGCGCGGCGGTGGCGGCGTTGCCGGGCAGGTACCAGGTCCTGGGGATCGGGGCCTTGGCGCGGTTGCCGATCTCGATCAGGTTGGCGAACAGGCGCTGCTGTTCGTCGGCCTGCGGGACGCGGACGCGGCTGAGGTCGACCCAGTCCGGGTAGAACATGTCGTCGGCGCGCATCAGCGGGCCGCCGCTGTCGGAGAAGTTGTCGTTCTCGACGCCGGCCTGGGCGGGGTTGCCCTGGCGGGTCTGCACGATGGAGCGGGCCAGGTCGTAGGTGAAGGCGGAGGCGATGCCGCTGCCGACGGTGCGGGTGGTGACGGCCGGGCCGAGCGGGCTGGTGCCGGTGCGGGTGTACAGGTCCGCGACGCGGATCGTGCCGACGCCGCCGGGGACCGTCCATACGTCGGCGGGGCCGTGGTACTGCATGCTCAGTTGGCTGTAGATGCCGGCGCCGGGCGCGGTGCCGCTGTCGACCTTCATGTATTGGTTGGCCTGGAAGCCGCCGGAGGTGCCGAGGCCGAGCAGGCCGGCCAGGGCGGCGCGCGGGTGCATGGCGATCAGGTTGCCGCCGGCGTTGACCCACGTGGTGAGGTCGGCGACCAGTTGTGCGGAGGGTGCGAAGTCGCCGAGGACGACGGTGGTGTAGCCGTTCAGTACGGTCGCGGTGACCGTGCTCGCGTCCTTGACGGCGAAGGAGTTCAGGCCCTCGGCGCGCAGAATCTCGGTGTAGTAGCAGCTGAAGGGATTCGAGTCGGCCTTGATCACCAGGATCGGGCCGGTGTTCGGGGCGTCGCACGGCGGGGTGGGCGGGGCCTGGCCGGTGGTGAAGGACCAGTTGGCGTCGGGCATCGCGTTGTCGGAGCGGTCCTTGACCCCGCCGACGGTGAGTGTGTACGGCGTGCCGTAGGCCAGTTCGGCGTTCGGCTTGAGGGTGAGCTGGGTCGGGTTGGTGGGGTTGTCGAATTCGAGTTCGGTGGGTATGACCGTGCCGTTGCGCTTGAGTTCGAAGGTCAGGCCGGTGGTCTTGAGCGGTTCGCTGAAGGTGACCGAGGGTTGTACACCGGCGAGTACGCCGTTGGCGTTGGGTGTCGGCGACTGGTCGGTGATGGCGGGGGCGACGGTGTCCTCGGCGTTGGTGCTGAAGACCACGTCGACCCAGTAGTTGCTGCCGTTCCAGCTGTCGGTCGGGTAGATGCTGCCGGCGTTGTACTTGTAGACGCCGTTGCCGCCGTCGACCCCGTCGGCGAGTGCGCTGATCATCGTGTTGCCGACGGCCTGGGAGAACGAGGCGGTGTTGGCCGGGTAGTTGCCGTTGGGGGCGAAGTAGGAGGCGACGTAGGTGACGCCAGCGTGCACGGTGATCGGGGTGGGCAGGTCGACGGTTTGCCAGCCGGTTCCGGTGCGGTTGACGTTGGGTACGGTGGCGAGCCGGGTCTGGGTGTTCTTGTCCCACAGGCTGACCGCGTAGGGGCCGGTGCTGCCGGCGAGTTTCCAGAACCTGATCGACTTGATCTGGCCGTCGGTGGCGGTGCGGAACTTGACGCCGACCTCGACGCTGTTGTTGTCGGTCTGGTTCGGGGTGGTCGGGCTGACCGGGCCGGTCCAGATGCTGGTCTCGATGTTCTGGGTGCTGCCGTTGCCGGTGGTGAAGGACCAGGACTTGGTCGCCGTGGTGTTGCCGGCGGCGTCCTTGGCCCCGGACACGCTCACGGTGTAGCCGGTGGACGCGGCGAGCGCCGAAGTGGGCGTGAACGTGGCGGTGTTGCCGTTGTAGGACGCGGTGCCCGGGACGGCCGGGCCGCCGGTCGCGGTGACCGCCCACTGCACGGTGGCGGCTTGGACCGGTTCGCTGAAGGTGACGGACAGCGGTGCGGCGGTGGCCACTCCGGTGGCGTTGGCGGCCGGGACGGTCTGGGTGACCGTGGGCGGTGTGGTGTCGGCGCCGGGGACGAAGGAGACGTCGACCCAGTAGTTGCCGGCCCGGTAGGAGTCGGTCGGCATGCCGCCGCCGGGGTTGTACGTGTAGACGCCGTTGCCCTGGGTGCCGTTGCTCGCCGGGGCGACGAGTTGTTCGACCGTGCGGTCGGTCGCGAAGTAGTCGGCGGTGACCGTGTAGCGGCCGACGGGCGCGACGTAGGAGGCGATGTACTCGGTGCCGGCGGTGACGGGGATCGGCGTGGCGAACGTGGCGCTCTGCCAGCCGGACGTGCTCTCGCCGGTGAAGGTCACCGAAGTGGCGGTGCCGGTGGCGGTGTTCCAGATCCGGCCCGTGTGGGTGCCGGTGTTGGCCGCGTCCTTCCAGAACTTGACCTGGGTGATCGTGCCGTCCTGGGCGGGCTTGAAGCGCACGCCCAACTCGACGGCCACCGCGTCGGTGTCGGTCACCGCGCCGCCCGGGGTGGCGCCCGCGAACAGCGAGCACGGACTGCATGGTGCGGCCTGGGCCGCGGTGATCGGGGCGAACAGGGTGAACAACAATGCGCCGATCGCGGCGAACGTGATGCTCGCCCATGTCCCTCGGCGTTGTCGAAGTCCCGGTCTGGTTCTGGCGCAGGCAACCTTCATCGAGTTGGTGCTCCTCAATGGCATGACGGTCGGTCGTCGGTTCGTGGGTGCGGGCGGGCGTGGGCGCGCCGGAACTCGGGTCGCCGCGCCCGTCTCGGAGACCGGGCCGCCGGCGGCGTGTTGCCGTCGGCGGCGCGGTTTCCGTGTGTCGGTTCCGGGTGGTGCCGGTTGCCGGCGTCGGGACCCGGGCCGGGACGGGTTGGTGGGAACTGGCCGGTGGAGACTGGTTGGTGGGAGCCGGTCCGTGGGGACTAGTTGGTGGTGAAGACGACGTCCACCCAGTAGTTGCTGTCGTTCCAGGTGCCGGTCGGGAAGCCGGTGCCGGTCGTGTACACGCCGTTGCCGCCGACGGTGCCGGAGGCGGGGGCGGTGATCGGTCCGGTTCCGGCCGCCGCCGTCAGGCCGCCCTCGGTGGAGGAGTAGCGGCCCACGGGCGCGTAGTACGAGGCCACGTAGGTGGTGTTGGCGGCGATCACGACCGGTTGGGCGAAGTTCACCTGTTGCCAGCCCGACGCGGTCTCGCCGGTGAAGGTCGCGCTGGTCAGGATGCTGCCCGCGGCGGACCAGATGGTCCCGGTGTGCGTGCCGGTGTTGCTCGGGCCCTTGTAGAACCGCAGGCCCGTGATCTTCCCGGGCACCGTGGTGCGGAATTTGACGCCGAGTTGCATGCCGGCGGTGTCGGTGTCGGAGAGTACGGCCGGCGTCGCCGTCGCGGGCCAGATGGTGCAGGACGGGTTGCAGGTGGGCGGCGGGGTGCTGCCGGCCGTGGTGAAGGACCAGTATTTGTCGGCCATCGGCGTACCGTCGGCGGATTGTGCGCCGCCGAGGGTGACCGAGTAGGTGGCGCCGGGTATCAGGTCGGTGGCCGGATCGAACGTGGCGACCCTGGTCGTGGCGTTGTAGCTCGCGGTGCCGGTGACCCGGCCGCTTTCGCCCCGGTCGATGGTCCAGACGATCGTCGCGGGCTGTACCGCCACATCGAACGTGGCGGTGATGTTGCCGCCGACCGGGGCGAAGCCCTCCCCGCTCGCCGGGACGGTCGTGGTGACCTGCGGCGCGGTGCCGGTCGGGCCGCCGTTGGTGGTGGTGAACACCGGGTCGACCCAGAAGTTGGAGTCGTTCCAGGTCGAGGTCGGGAATCCGGTGCCGTAGCGATACACCCCGTTGCCGCCGGCGGCATTGCTCGCCGGTGCGGTGAGCGGGCCGCGGATGTGCGCGGTGGTCAGGCCGCCCTGGTCGGCGGAGTACCTGCCGTTGGGGGCCAGGTAGGACGCCACGTAGGTGGTGCCCGCAGTGACCGCCACGGGCTGAGCGAACGTCACCTGCTGCCAGCCGGACGCGGTTTCGTTGGTGAACGTGGCGGTGGCGAGTCGGGTGCCGGAGGCGGACCACAGGGTCCCGGTGTGCGTGCCGGTGTTCGCGGTGTCCTTCCAAAAGCGCACGCCGGTGATGAAGCCGGCCCGGTCGGGTTGGAACTTGACGCCGAGTTCGGTGGCGGCGGTGTCCGGGTCGGGTCCGGCCGAGGGTTGGTCGGTCGGCGCCCACAGGGTGCATGGACACGTGACGGGTTGCGGCGGGCCGCCGAGCGTGACGGTGACGCCCGCCGACGGGGTCTCGGTACGGGCGCTGTCATCGGTGGCGCGGGCCTTGATGGTGATCGAGCCGCCGGCGCCGGTGGTGAACACGTAGGTCCAGTTGTCCCGGCCGGTGGTGGCGGGGTGCCAGGTCGCGCCGTTGTCGACGGAGACCTCGACGCCGCCGACCCGGCCGCCGGTGTCGGTCGCGGTGCCGGTGATGGTGACGTTGGAATTGGTGGGCAGGCTGCCGCCGTTGGTCGGCGCGGTGATGGTCGAGGTGGGCGGCGTGGTGTCGGTGCTCTGGGTCGCGGCGACCATGCCGCTCATCAGCGTGCCCGGTTGTACGCCCATGTCGGCGAACAGGTTGATCGTGGCCTGCTGCATCGCGGTGTCCACGGTGCCGTTCGCGCCGACCCGGTACACGTCCAGGCCCCAGGCCCACTGCACGGTGCCCGCGCCGAAGACGAGGGCGCCGCTGGGTGCGCGGTACAGGGTCAGGCTGTGCGTGGAACTGCCGTCGGCGTAGGTCGAACCCTGGTCCTGGAGCACCGACATGCCGGACTTGACCGTGGTGGACAGGCGGATCAGGCCCGCGGGTCGGGCGCCGTTGTCCAGGTCGGAGTCCCACTCGTAGCCCAGCGTGCCGCTGCCGAGGGTGGTCTGCGCGGTGAGGCCGAGGGTGGCCAGGCGGGTGTTGCGCCACAGGCGCAGCCGCCCGTCGGCGCCGTTGGCGTTCATGTCGGTGGTGCAGCAGTTGACGGTGAAGATGGTGCCGGTGACGCTGTTCTCCGGTCGACCGCCGTCACCGGGTGGCGAGAAGCGCGGGTCGCGCCAGGTGCCGGTCCACATGCTCGGGCCCAGCGGGTCGATCGACTGGTTCGCGTGGGTGTCCTTGTAGGCGACCAGGTTGCGGTGGTCGGGACCGTTGCCGTTGATCCCGCCGTTCTCCCAACGGGTCTTCCAGAACATCTCGTTGCCGGAGAAGAAGGCGAGGTTGACGCCCGCGTCCCGGGCCGCCTCGACGTTGGCGCGTTGTGGGCCGGACCAGTATTCGTCGTGGCCGACGGACAGGAACACCTTGTGGTTCTTGATCAGTTGGCCGCGTCGATCGGTGTCGACGCCGGTCGTGTAGGAAACGTCGTAGCCATTGCGTTCGATGAAGCGCAACATCGCGAACTCGGCGTTGAACAGCGAGTCCTCGGGGTTGTCGGCGCGCGTGGTGAACGGCCGGTTGTAGCTGACCTTGTAGGCGCGCCCCACCGGTTGTCCGGTGTACAGGTCGTTGCCGCCATAGGCGTTGTATGCCTGCCATGTGGTGTCGGAGGACTGCATCAGCAGTGCCGAGTGCGACGCGTCGTTGCGGACGATGAACGGGATCTGGCTCGCGCCGGAACTGCCGTCGGTGCGGGTGGGTTTGGCGATGTAGTAGCCGGATACCGCGTCGGCGGGCACGGTCCAGGACGCGGAGTCGGTCCAGTTGGAGCAGTCGATCAGACCGGTCACCAGGTTGTCGATGTCGCAGTCGTCCTGCCGCTTGGGCGTCGTGGCGGAGGCCGGGATCGTGTAGACCTTGCGCGCGCCGTTGCCGTTGTACCAACCGAGTCGGTAGATGTCGACGCGGTAGGAGCTCGCGGTGGTGTCGATCCGGAACTTGATCTGGCCACCGGCGTTGACGCTGATGTCCGTGGAGTAGCCCTGGATGGAATTGCTGCCGGCGCCGCTGACGTCCCATTCGGTCCGAGGATTTCCGGTCTTGCTGTTCTCGCAGGCGATGGCGTTGGCGACCGGCGCGTCGCAGGGACCCGCGGCCGCCTTGGGTGTCTGCGGTGCCGCGACGGTCAACGCGAGCAGTAGCGCGAACAGTGTCGGCACGGTCGCTCTGCGCAGCCTTGGTCTGGGTATCTTCATGAGTGTCCCCCACCCGAATATCGGTCCCCGGGGCGGTGTCCCGGGGCCGAGATACGGGAAAGTGTGGCGTACGTTCCGGCCTGTTGTCCGGGTTTTGCCCTCTCGTGCAGCGGGCCGTGGGTACAGTGCGGGAAGCCGGGGGTGGGGCGACTCCGGGTCGGGCCCGGGGAGTTCGAATCGGCGGCTCGGGTGGGGATGGTAGGGCGCGACGGTCCGGGGGGACTTTGTGAAGGTAGTGATCACCGGCGGTGCCGGTTTCATCGGCGCGAATCTGGCCGCCTCGTTGCAGGGTCACGATGTGGTGCGCGACGTGCACGTGGTGGACGATCTGTCCACGGGGTCGCCGGCGAACCTCACCGGGTTGAAGGTGACGTTGCATCAGGGCTCGATTCTGAAACCGGAGTTGCTCGACCGCGCGTTCGAGGGTGCGGACGCGGTGGTGCACTTGGCCGCGTTGCCGTCGGTGCCCCGGTCGGTGGAGGCACCGCTGGCCAGCCACCACGCCAACGCGACGGGCACCCTGGAGGTGTTGGAGGCGGCGCGGCGGGCCGGGAACATCCACGTGGTGGCCGCGTCCTCGTCGTCGGTGTACGGCGCGAATCGCGAGTTGCCCAAGCGTGAGGACATGCGCACGGCGCCGCTGAGCCCGTACGCGGTGAGCAAGTTGGCCACCGAGGCGTATCTGATCGCGTACGGCAACTGCTACGGGCTGCCGGTGTTGCCGTTCCGGTTCTTCAACGTCTTCGGCCCCGGCCAACCGGCCGATCACGCGTACGCCGCGGTGATTCCGCGCTTCGTGGACGCGGCGTTGGCGGGTCGGCCGCTGTCGGTGCAGGGCGACGGCGAACAGACGCGCGACTTCACCAACATCGACAGTGTGTGCGCGGTGTTGACCGATGCGGTGTTGCGCCGGGTGGTCTCGGACATCCCGGTCAACCTGGCCTTCGGCTCCCGGACTTCGTTGAACGCGCTGATCGCCTTGTTGGCGGATGTGCTCGGGCATGCGGTCGAGGTGGAGCACACCTCGCCCAGGCCCGGTGACGTGCGGGACTCCCAGGCGGACGGGTCGCGGCTGCGCGCGTTGTTCCCGGCGGCCGAGCCCGTCGAGTTGCGCGACGGGCTGGCCCGGACGGTCGAGTGGTTCCGGTCGCGGCTTGGTTGAGGTGTGGTCGGGCGGGTCAGTCGTCGGCGGGTGTGCGAAGGGGGCGGGCGGGTGCGCCCACCACGGTGGTGCGGGCGGGTACGTCGCGCGTGACCACGGCGCCCGCGCCGACGAAGGCGTCCGGGCCGATGGTCAGGCCCTGTAGGACGACGGCGTTGCTGCCGACGGTGGCGCCCGCGCACAGGTGCACGTTGCCGGAAATGTTGGCGCCCGGGTACACGGTGGCGCGCGCGTCGAGCACGGTGTCGTGGCCGATGGTGGCGTTGTAGTGGACCTGCGCGTGCGGGCCGAGGGTGACACTGCTGGAGACGTACGCGTTGGCCTGGACGAGGCAGCCGGGCGCGAGCACCGTCTCCGGCGCGATCACCGCGCGCGGATGTACGAGGGTGGCCGGGCGCAGGCCCCGCCGCTCCAGCAGGAGGGCGAGCCGGGCCCGGGCGGCGGGCGCGGCGATGCCAACCAGATATTCGCCGCCGCCGGCCTCGTCGGGGCGCAACACCGGCAGTCCGCGCACCTGTTCGCCGGCGCGGGCGTCGTCGAGGAACGCGGTGACGGTGAGCGCGGCGGCGAGCGCGGTGTCGAGGGCTTCGCGGCCGACGCCGCCGGCTCCGCAGATGTAGAGCTGCATGGGGGACATCCTGGCACCGCCGGGCGGTCGGGGTGGGGCGCACACGAACGCGAGCGTGGGCACGAACGCGGTCGCGGGCGCGGCAGGACGGGCCCGGATCGTCGAGTGGAAGCGAATGGTGCGGTGAGTACTGACCAAGAAGGCGACCTTCGGGTCCGCGGCAGGGCGCGATATCTGTCCCGATTGGATCCGCCGGGTGCCGCGCTGATCGCGGTGGCGGCGTTGTGGACTCCGGTGGCGGCGGCGAACCGGGTGGGTGCGCCGGGGAGGTATCTGCTGGCGTTGGCGGTCGTGGCCGGGGCGTACGTGCTGGGGCGGCTGTGCGGCGGGCGGTTCGCGTTACCCGTGCCGGCGATGCTCGCCGGCGCGGTGACGGTGATGTTGGTGGTGTGGCCCGACGCGGTGAGTGGGGACGCGACGGCGCCGCCGTTGGATTATGGGAACGCGGACGGCGCGCTGGTGGCGCAGGGGGTGGGGGCGGCGTGTCTGGCCGCACTGGCCGCCGTGTCGGGTCGGTGGCGGGCCGGACTCCTGGTGTTGGCCGGGGTGTTGGTGGTGGGTACGTTCGCGACGCGGTCGGTGGCCGCGGCGGCGGGTGCGCTGGCGGTGTTGTCGACCGCGCTGCTGGCGCCGCTGGTGCGGCGGCGGGGCACGGTCGTGGCGTTGTCGGCGCTGTGTGCGGCCGGGGTGGTGCTGGGCACCGTGGTCCTCGGAGCGCTGGGTACGCGGACGGAGGGCGTCGAGGGCGCCGCCCGGGCGGGGTTGACCGAGCGTCGGGTGCAACTGTGGGGCGACGGCGTACATCTGACGAAGCGTTTCCCGGTGCGCGGGACGGGTCCCGGCACGTTCGTACGGAACAGTCCGACAGTGCGTTCGGACGCGGATGTGCACTCGGCGCATTCGATGTGGCTGCGGCAGAGCGCCGAGCAGGGCATCCCCGGCGCGCTGTGTCTGGTCGCCGTGGTGGGATGGGTGTACGTGCGGTTGTGGCGCTCGGCGCGGTCGCCGGCGGTGGTGGCGGTGGGATCGGTGGCCTTCACGGCGTTCGTGGTGCAGGCGTCGATGGACTATGTGGCCGAGTTTCCGGCGGTGTTGGCGGCGGTCGGGGCGCTGGTGGGGGTGGCGACGGCGGGGCCGGACGCGCGGGTGCGGGCGGTTCCGGCGGTGGGGGCTTCATAGCGCGGGCGCGGTCTTTCCCGGCGTGATCGGGTGAACGAGGCGGCCGACGACCGAAGTTGCCGGGGTCGCGGTTTGTCCGGGTCAGCCTGATTGAGGGCTTTGCGCGACTTGCCCGCTTCACCCGATCTATGCTCGGGAAACCTCAGATGAAGCTCAGATCCGTCACGTCGAGGCGGGTCCCCGTCTATTTTGTGGAATCGCCGCACCACGGGCGCACCTATTTCCCAGGCAAGGGGAATGTCACGTCGATTCGCAGGTTTGTCGATCTGCGTGCAGGATTGCCGGAATCCCGTTTCGAGTTCGTTGCGGGATTTTCCAGAGAATGAGAACAGGCGGGACGGACGGTCCGGGGGGCCGTCTGCCGTTCGGGTGGGTACGAGCCCCGACATCCCGTTGTACGTGCAGGTCACTGCCCTGTCATCAGGCGGGCGTGGGACCGGCCGGCCGCCGGGCCGGCGCGGTGAACCGACGTCTCGCCATGCCCCCGAAACGGTGTCGGATGGTTCCGAAAAGCCCAACTCGAAATTCTGCGTCGGCTCTTTCGAATACGCTGCGCGACTGCTTCAATGCCCACTGATCTCCGGGTGGCCCCGGTATCACCTGTTCAGTGGGAGGGCACGATCAGCAGCACGACGGCCGCCAATCCTTTCGGCGCGGACTTCTGGAGCGGCAACCGGGGCGTGGGCTGGCTCGCCCTGCTCGAACTCGTGATCCTCGTCGCGGTGTTGCTGCGTGTGTTGTCCCGACGGGCGGGCCCGCGCGGCCTGTTCCGCGGGTTCGGGCATCAGGTGGCCGCGACGGGGCGGGCGTTCGCCGCGCCATTCCTCGCCTGGCGACGGGATCGCCGCGGGGTCGCGGTGCTGGCCCGGCATCTGGGTGCGCCGGAGACCTTCGAACGGGCCGCGCGAGCGCTGGGCGCGGCCCGGGCGGCGGGGGCACGGCCGTGGGCGGTGGTGCTGACGGGCGAGCGCGTGGCGGTACGGCTCGCGGCGGTCCGGGCGCCGGAGGTCGCGGAACCCTGGACGGTGGACCCCGACGACGCGCTGGTGTGGACGGCCGCGGTGGCCGATCTGGGGATGCCAGAGCCGACGGAGGTCGGGCCGCTGCCGATCGTGGTCGGGTTGATCGGGAGCGATGTGGTCCTGCTGGATGCGGCGGCGGTGGGGCCGGTGGTCACGGTGACCGGGGACCGGGCGGGCACCGATCTGGGCCATGCGTTGACCGCACAGCTGGTTCGGCGGTTGCCCTCGGGTGTGGTGGGCGTGGCTCACGGTGTGCATCCGGGGTTCGCCGGGCGGTCGGCGGCCGAACTGGCCGCCGATCCGGCGGTACGTGTCCTGGTGTGCGCCGAGCCCGCTCCGGAGGCGGCGGGTGAACCGGCGGCGTTCGCGGCACGGCCGGGACGTACGGTGCTCGTCCTCGGGGAGGTGCGGGGGCGGCGGCTGAGCCTGCGTCCGGACGCCTTCGGCGTGTTGCCGGCCGCGGACGGTCTGGGTCCGGTCGAAACGGCCGGCCTGGCGCGGGCGGTGGCCCGCGTGATCCGGTCGGGGCGCCCGACGGGGCCGACGGTGAACCCGCCGAGCACGACGCCGCCTGCGGCGGACACGGGCCGGCCGGTGCCGGGGGTCGTGGGCGGAACGGGTGTGGGGCGGGCGGGAGTTGCGGACGCCGCGCCCGTGCGGGTCGGTGCGGGAGCTTCGTCCCGAAACGGCACGGATGTCGGCGGCGGCGCGCTGGACCGGGCGGACGGTGTGATCGCGCCCATCGGTGCACAGGGCGCGGCCGGCTTGGGAGGCGGTACGGCCGGCGCCGGCGGGGCCGGCCGAGTCGGCGATGTGGCCACGGTCGGTGCGGTCGGCGCGCGGACCGGCGGTGACCCCGCCGCCGGCTCGGGTGTGGGCGATGACGGTGGCCCGGTCGGGGGTGCCGCTGCGGCGGTGGAGCCGGGCGGGGCGGAGTCCGCCGGCGGGCGCCGTGGATCCGCCGGGCATGGGTCCGGCTCGGCGGGCAGCGTGGGCGACGGGCGGGTGAGTACGCGGGCCTCCTCGGGCGGTGCCGCCACGGCTGCCGCGTCCGCGTCGGGCCCTGCGGGTCCTGCGGCTGCCGGCGCGTCGACAGGCACTTCGGCGTCGGCGTCCGCGACCGCCGCCGCGGATGCGGGGGTTCCGGGGCGGGCTCGATCGCGCGTGTCGCCGTCGACCGCCGGTCAGCGGCGATCCGACGTCGATCTCCGCTCCGAAGGCGGGGCGGTCTCGGCCTCCCCCGCACCCGAAGCGACCCACCGTCCGACTCCGGCGGCCTCGCCGCGTCCCACGACCGCAACTCCCACGGCATCCGCGAACACCGGATCGCCGACCGCGCCACCGACCCCCGAAAGGCCACCGGCCGCAACCACCACCGGCCGCCGGCCCCCGGCCTTCGCCTCGGCCCGCCGACCCCACCAACCCACCGAACCACCCGCAGCACCTTCGGCAACCGCCGGATCCGAGCCCCCCGCCGAGCCCCCGGCAACCACCGGATCCGAGCCCCCCGTCGCGTCCGACGTGCTCGGGGCCGATGAGTTCGCCGCCCAGCCCATCAACCCCGCCCGGCCGTGACCGTCGTCCGTGTGCTTCTGGAGGCGATCCCATGCGATTGACCATCACCGTGTCCGAGCCCGCGCGGGGGCGGCGGGAGTCGATTCTGGTCGACGCGCCGGCCGAGAGCACCGTTCGGGATCTGCTCGAACACCTCGCCGACACGCACGACCTGGGCGCGCCCGGGTTGCCCTGTCGGCTCGCGGACACCGTGCTCGACCCCGACGAGCCCCTGTCGGCCTGCGGCATCCGCGAGGGTGGCGAACTCACGCTCGGGGCGGCCCCCGCCGCGCCGCCCCCGTGCCCCGATCCGCCGCTCGCCGAGTTGCACCTCGCGGCGGGGCCCGGGGCCGGACGGGTCTGGCCGCTGCCGATGGGTACCTACGACATCGGCTCGGCCCCGGAGTGCGCGATCCGGATCGACGAACCCGGCGTACCGGCGCACGGCATCCGGGTCACGGTCGGCCCGAACGGCAGGGTGCGGGTCGCCGCGCCGGCCGGGAGCGCGCTCCGGCTCGGGCGGGTGTACCGGACCAAGGAGGACACGCCCGAGCGGCCGGTCGACCCCAAGGAGAAGGAGTTCGCCGACGAACCGCCGCCGGACCCGGAGGCGCCGATCGTCGACGAGGTTGCCTGGGACCTCGGCGTGGGCCTGACCGTGGGCCCGGTACTGCTGCGCCCCGCCGCGCCGTTCGACGCGGGCGCGGACATCGTGCCCTCGGCCGACGGCGCGGGCCTCGACTTCAACCGGCCCCCGCGCATCGTGGAGCCGGTCCAGGGCGGCCGGTTCCGGATCCCGACCCGGCCGCGCGGCTCGTTCCGGCAGCCGTTCCCGATGCTGGTCACGCTCGCGCCGATGTTGCTCGGGCTGGTCATGGTGAAGGTCTTCCACTCCTACTTCTTCCTGATCTTCGCGATCTTCAGCCCGATCATGGCGCTGGCCAACTGGATATCCTCGCGGCGCAGCGGGCGCAAGCAGTTCGTCAAGGACCTGGCCGCCTACCGGGTGCGCAAGGCGGAGGTGCTGGCCGAGGTGGCCGCGAGTACGGAGGTGGAGCGCCGGGGACGGGTGGACGCGATCCCGGACCCGTCGACGACCGGTCTGTTCGCCACCGGCCCGGGGCAGCGGTTGTGGGAGCGGCGCCGGGTCGATCCGGACCATCTGGTGTTGCGCGTGGGCACGTCGGCGCACACCTCGCTGAACGAGGTCGAGGATCCCGATTCGCAGTCGTTGGAGCGGCGCGCGTCGTGGACGGTGCCGGACGTGCCGACGGCGGTGGATCTGCCGCAGCAGGGTGTACTCGGCGTGGCCGGGCCCGGTGGGCCGGCGTTGCGGATGGCCGGGTGGCTGGTCGCGCAGGCGGCGATCCTGCACAGTCCTCGCGATGTGCAGGTGCGGTTGCTCACCGGGGCGGCGGGGGCCGAGGAGTGGGGGTGGCTGGCCTGGTTGCCGCATGCGCGCGGCATGGTGCCCGGCGGGCCCGAGGTGTTGCTCGGCAGCGATCCGGAGACGATCGCGGCGCGGGTCGCGGAGTTGGTCCAGGTGGTACGGGCGCGCCGGGCCGCCGCCGAGACGTTGTTGCGCAACGCGGTGTTCGCCGAGCCGGACATCGTGCTGGTCGTGGACGGCGCCCGGCGGTTGCGGGAGATCCCGGGCATGACGCAGGTGTTGCAGGAGGGCCCGCAGGTACGGGTGTTCTCGATCTGCGTGGACACCGAGGAACGTTTCCTGCCGCAGGAGTGCACGGCGGTGATCGGCCTCGCCGACGCGGGGCAGGGGCGTGGTCCGGTCGCGACGTTGCGCCGGCACGGGACGCCGACGGTCGCCGATGTGCGGCCGGATCTGCCGACGCCGGCGTGGTGCGAGTCGATCGCGCGGGCGCTGGCGCCGGTGCGGGACGTGACCTCGCCGGACGAGGGTGCACTGCCGGATCGGGTGTTGTTGCCGGAGTTGTTGGCGCTGGATCCGCCGGACCCGGCGACGATCGGCGAGCGTTGGCGGCGGCGACCCGCGTCCACGCGGGCGTTCCTGGGCGCGGGGTACGACGGCCCGGTCTCGTTCGACCTGGTCCTCGACGGTCCGCACGCGTTGATCGCGGGCACCACGGGGTCGGGCAAGTCGGAGCTGTTGCAGTCGTTCGTGGCCGCGCTGGCGGCGGCGAACCGGCCGGACGAGTTGACCTTCGTGCTGGTCGACTACAAGGGCGGCTCCGCGTTCAAGGACTGCGTCGAACTCCCGCACACGCTCGGTATGGTCACCGACCTCGACGCCCAACTGGTGCATCGGGCGATGGCCTCCCTCGGCGCCGAACTGACCCGGCGTGAGCTGCTGTTGGCGATGGTTGGGGCGAAGGACCACGCGGAGTATCGGGGCAAGCGCATGCGGGACGCGGAGTTGCCCGCGCTGCCGCGACTGTTGTTGATCGTGGACGAGTTCGCCACGCTGGTGCGCGAGGTGCCGGACTTCATCCCGGGTCTGGTCGGGATCGCCCAGCGCGGTCGTTCGCTGGGGATCCACATGGTGCTCGCCACGCAGCGTCCGGCCGGGGTGATCACGGCGGACATCCGGGCCAATACGAATCTGCGGATCGCGTTGCGGGTGACCGATGCCGGGGAGAGTTCGGACGTGATCGACACCAAGGACGCGGTGGCGATCTCCTCGTCCACGCCGGGCCGGGCGCTGGCCCGGACCTCGCATCACACGGTGATCCCGTTCCAGACCGCGTACGCGGGCACCGAACGGGTGGACACCAAGGCCGATCCCGACGCGATCCGGGCGCTGCCCGCTCCGGTGGAGCCGGTACGGCCGCAGACCTCGGTGTTGTCCTGGAGCCGGTTGGGTCGGCCGCGTCCGCCCGCCGTCGAGGTGGACGTCGAGCCGCAACCACAGCCGGGGGACGCCGAACCGACCACCGACCTCAAGGAGTTGGTCACCGCGATCTCGGCGGCTGCAGCGGCCCTGCCGGACTTCGTCAAGCCGCCGAGCCCGTGGCTGGACCCGCTGCCGCATCGGGTGCTGCCGGCGGACCTGCCGCCGGCCGCGCCCGGCGCAGAACGACCGCCCGGTGCGCTGGAGCCGGTGGCGTGGGCGATGGAGGACGTGCCGCATCTCCAGGCGCGCAAGCCGGTGTTGCTCGATCCGAGCACGTTCGGCCACCTGTTCGTGGTGGGCGCGCCGCGCACCGGGCGCAGCCAGTTGTTGCGCACGATGGCGGCGGCGCTGGCCCGGCGGCACTCGTGCGGTGTGGTGCACATCCAGGCGATCGACGCCGGGGGTGGGGCGTTGGCCGTGCTGGCCGATCTGCCGCACTGCGGCACGGTGGTGCCGCGCAACGACCTGAGCCGGATCGACCGGTTGATCTCCCGGCTCGGCGAGGAGTTGAGCAGCCGTCAGGAGCTGTTGTCCCGGCAGGCGTGCGCGAATCTGACCGAGTTGCGGGCGAGCGACGCGCGGGGGTGTCCGGCGCATGTGTTCCTGCTGATCGACGGGTGGGATCCGCTGGCGCCGACGCTCTACGAGTACGACGACGGCCGGGTGATGAACGAGGTGGTGCGGTTGTTGCGCGAGGGCGCGGCGGCGGGGATCCATCTGGTGATGACCTCGGAACGCACGTTGATCAACGGGCGGTTGTCGTCGGTCAACGACGACATGGTGCTGTTGCGGCTGGCCGATCGGGCCGAGTATTCGGGCGCGGGGGTGCCGCGGACCGCGATCCCGGGGTCGATGCCGCCGGGGCGGATCCTGGTGTCGGGTTCGTGGACGGAGGCGCAGGTGTGTCTGCTCGGTCCGGGTGAGAGCGGGCGGGAGCAGGTCGAGGCGCTGCGCCGGATCGCGGCGGACGCGCGCGAGCGGGACGCGGGGGTGGATCCGGCGCGGCGGCCGTTCGTCCTGGCGCCGCTGCCCACCTCGATCAGCTTCGCCGAGGCGTACGAGGCGGTGAGTGAGGAGCAACGCCGCCCGCTGTGGGGGCTGTTGGGGATCGGTGGCGACGCGGTGGGCGCGGTCGGCGCGGATTTCGCCGACGCGCAGCACACGTTCGCGGTGGTCGGGCCGCCCGGCAGTGGGCGCAGCAACACGCTCGCGACGATGGCGGTGTCGCTGCTGGCGAGCGGGACCCGGGTGGTGGCGATCACGCCGCGCGATTCGCCGCTGCGCCTGTTGCGGGCGCATCCGTTGGTGACGCTGGTGGAGGGGGCCGACTCGGACGGCTCGCGGACCTCGGCGGCGGTGGCGGAACTGGCGGGGCCTGCGGTGGTGTTGATCGACGACGCGGATCTGCTGTCGGAGATGGGGTCGATGGTCGGGTACGCGCTGCGCGATGTGATCGGTTCCGGCCGCGACCGGGGTATCGGGTTGGCGTACGCGGCGACGGCCGAGACGTTGTTGCAGTCGCTCAGCGGGTGGTTGGGCGATGTCCGGCGCAACCGGCAGGGCATTTTGCTGTCGCCGCAGCTCGGTGGGGAGGGTGATCTGATCGGCGCCCGGTTGCCCACCGAGCGGGTTCGGCAGCCGCTGCGGATCGGCCATGCCTGGATCCGGGACCGGAAGGGTTTCCTGGCTCCGGTGCTGGTGCCGGAGACACAACTGCGCCCCGCCGCCGAATGACGGCGGGGGGCGCGGGAGAGCGGCGGCGCGGTTCCCGGTGGTCGATCCACGCGGGAACCGCGGGCCGGGTCAGGTGGTGTGGGCGGGCGGCGGCTTGACGTCCTCGCCGTCGAGGCTGCGCAAATTGCTCACCACGACCTGGAAGGTGTCGCTGAACTGCTTGATCGAAACCATTGCCTTGTCGAGCGAAGTGGTCAACTCGTCATAGGACTGGGTCATCTGCGGGCTGGTCTTCCGCAGATAAAGGCCACCGTCGGGGTTCAGCAATGCCGTCACGACGCCCCGCAGACTCTGCAATGCGTCCTGTGTGCTTTTCGCACTGGTCACCATGTCGGTGGCGACGTGTTCGACCTCGGTGATATTGACATCGACATCCGTGCCGGTGGGAGTGGTCATGCCCATCCTTTTCGTGGTGCGGGAGCAGGGGGGTGGATTCGGTCAGCCGGACTTCTGCAGCGCCGCCTTCATCGACGAGTCGAGCTTCTGCGCCGCCTCGACAATCTTGTCGAATTGTTGGGAGAAGGTGATGATGTTGAGGATCGCCTTTTCCAGGTCCGCGCTCAGCGTCTTGTATTTGGTGTTCAGTTCGTCGCTGCTGAGCTTGAGCCAAAGGCCGGATCCGGGCTTCAGCAGCGCGTCCACCTTTCCCTGGAGTCGGCGAATCTCCAGGACCGCCGCGTCGGATACCTTCTTCATTTCCAGTTGGGCGGTGTGCACCTGGTCGTAGGTAATCTTGAAATCGCTCGCCATGGAGAATCCTCACTGCGCCGTTGTGATGTTTCGAAAATGCTGCACGGACTTGCGTGGCCGTGTGCGGACGTGTGTCGGGCTACCTCGGGTCCCGGCCATGGCCACCGATCGGCGGTCGGTACGGGGGCTCCTTGACGACCTTGGTCCATGGGGACTCGGGGTCCTTGATGTTCGGGTTGGTATAGACCGTGGTGCCGTCTTTGTCGGTGATCGTCTTGGTGCCCCGGCCGGCCGCGTCCACCTCGACCTTCTCGGTGCTCACCGAGCCGTCCCGACCTGTGGTGACGGTGTTGTAGGCGCCGTTGTCGCCGTAGGTGGTGTGCTCGGTGTAGGTGGTGCCGTGGTCGGTGATGGTCACCGTCTGCTCGGTGACGTTGTAGTTGGCGTCGACCTTGACCGTGACGTCGGTGGTGACGCCGTTCTTGTCGGTGTTCGTGTAGTGCAGGGGTGGTTGGTCGCTCGGTTTCTCCGGCGCCGTCTCACCCTCCTTCGGCTTTCCGTCCGGGTGGGTCTTGAGCCATTCGTCCCAGGCTTTCTTCTGCTGGATCCAGCGGTCCAGCGGATTACGTCCCGGCGTTGCCGCGAATTGTGCCGCGACGCCGTCGTCCCAGGCTTCCGCGCCGTCGGCGACATAACCGAGGAGTTTCGACAGCGCGCCCAATCCGTCGACCGCCTTGCCCATGGGTGCAGACCACGCGGTATAGAAGGAACCGAGCGGGGCGGCCACGCCGCCGATGTCCGCGGCCGGGATAGTACCGTATTGGCCGGGCACCTGGCTGCCATAGGTACGGAACTTCGCCGCGTCCTCCTTGAACGTATTGGCGAGCAGCGTCAGCGCGCTCGCCATTTTGCGAAGCTCGGTGTAATCGAGGGAAATATCGGGCAAAGCGAACTCCATTCGACAGATCGGCGTCGGGTTCGGCCTCGCACCGCGCCCGAACACTGGCGCCGCGTCTCATCATCGGCCAAGATTGCCGGAGAATAAAGAGCCGCAGCGACCCGTCCCGATATCGCCGATGCGCTGCACCGCCGTCACGAGAGCATCGACATCCGACGCGATCGAACTTCCGCCCGGAGGGCCCATGCCACGCAATGTCGATACCACGACGTTGAAAAAGCTGGGGTACACGGTCGATCAGACGCCGGGTGATCCCGACTCGATCCGGGACGCCTCGCTGTATCTGGCCGCGTTGGCCAAGAAGGCATCCGACGCCTCGCTCAAACTCGCCGGGCTGGTCCAGGACGACGCGAACGCGCCGCTGATGGGCGAGGCCGCCACCGAGTTGCGCGGGCACGTCAAGGACCAGTTGAAGCTGTTCGTGGACAGGCTGGCCCAGGCCACCCAGATCGCGAGCACCGCGCTGTCCACCTATGGGACGGACCTGCTCGCGGCCCAGCAAAAGGGCCAGGAGGCGCTGAACGCGGCGGCCCCGCTGCCCGAGGGCGACCCGGGCCTGGCGGCGGCGAAGTCGACCATGGCCACGGCCAGGACGATGTACTTGGAGGCGGTGGAGAAGGCCCGCAAGGCGCTGGCTCCCGCGACCGCGCTCAAGACCAGCCCGAAGACGGTGGCCGAGGAGTTCTGGGACTTCTTCAAGATCTTCACCATCGTGCTGACCGTGCTCGGCGTGCTCTTCGGCGGACCGCTGGGGCTGCTGGCCTTCGGCGCCAACCTGGTCGTGCTGGGCAAGACCATCGCGGACTTCGCCAACGGCAAGGCCACCGGGCTCGAACTGTTCCTGAACATCCTGGGCGTGCTGTTCCCCTCCACCAAGGCCCTGCTGCCGGCGCTGCTCAGCGGCCTGAAGAACCTCCTGGTGGGTCTGGGCAAGGGTGCGGTCAACCTGTTCAAGGGCGCCGGCAACCTGCTGTCGCTGCTGAGCACCGGCCTCAAGGGATTCAACCTGTCCGGCTGGCGGTTCGCGCTCGCGTACGCGGGTCTGCTCACCGGCGCGCTCGCGTTCAAGGGCGGGGTGCTGGTCGGCAAGCTGCTGGTGTTGCCGTTCAAGGCGATCGTGTGGGTCGGCAAGACCGCATGGGCGGTGGGCAAGAAGGGCTTCGCCGAACTCAAGGGCTGGGGTTCGCTCGGCATTCTGCTGCCGGTGGCCGGCGACGAGATCGCCAAGCTGGGGCTGGCGCGGGCGCTGAAGATCGGCTTCTGGGAGCGCGGAGTCCTGGGCAGCCAGAAGGACTTCATCCGGGCCGGGCTGGCCGTGCCGCCGGCCGCGGCCGGGACCGCGGGCAAGATCGGCGGACACACCCTGGACAAGTTGCCGATGCCGCCGGGGCTCGGCGCGGGCCGGGACCTGTCCTCGTTCACCGGCTTCGGGCTGCACGACATGCCCAGGCTCGGCAGCTCGTTCGACACCGCCGTGTTCGTGCCGGCCGCGAGCGGGCTGTACACCGCGCACCACGGGCTCGGCGTGTACAGCTTCGGCAACACCCTGCTCGGGCACGAGGGTCTGCAGACGCTCGGCACCACGATCGGGCACGGCGTCACGCCGCAACTCCAGTGGAACTCGCTGCACGACGTGCTGAACCAGGCCGTGGGCGGGACATCCGCGCTGCGCGGCCTGGACGTGGGCGCCCTGTCGCCGCACACGCTCGGCGGCGCGGTGGAGAGCACCCAGTCGTTCACGAAGAGCGCGATCGGTGTCGGCGAGGAGGTGCGGATGACGCCGCTGCCGGAGATCCGCCGGCTGACCCACGGCGACACCACGCTGACCACGTCCGGCATGGACCGATTCGTGGCGACGCACACCGACGCGCTCACGAACAAGGTCACGGTCGCGAACGCGGTACCGGCGCCGACCCTGCCGAACGCGGTACACGCGCCGGGCGCGCCGACGTCGGTGCACGCGCCGAACTCCGTGCAGACGGCGGGTTCGGTACACACGCCCAACGCGGGGGTCGGAATCGGCGCGGGGGCGGGCGCCGGTGCGGGTGCGGTCAAGGTCGACGTCTTCGACCTGCTCGCGCCGGGCGCGGGCAAGGGCGGCTCGACCCCGCCCCCGCCCCCATCCGTGCCGCCGGTCACGCCGATCGGGCCGGGCGTGTCCGCCCTGCACCAGGACAACGCACTCAACCTGCTCGCCGGCGGATCCCGCACCGGCGATCAACTCCCGGCTGCCTCGGCCCGATTCACCCCGGTCGACCTCGCCGGCGGCAACTCCGCCGGTGCCCTGCGGCCGGACCTGGCGGGCGGGCAGAAGGCGATCGACACGGTGTCGGCGCTGGTCGGCGAGAAGATCCCGATGCGGGCCGACCCGCCGCCGGTCGGCCACACTCCCCCGCCGCCGGCGACCCCGACCACCCCGCCTCCGCCGCCCGTCGGGCTCGGCCGCGAACCGCTGCCGCCGAACGCACTGGCGAACTTCGGCGCGGAGCAGCGCACGGTCGTCACCAAGGCCCTGGACGACGTGGCGACCGGGCCGGGTCCGGGCGGCAAGTCCACGCAGGGACTGCCCGGTTCGCGGTTCGAGGCGTGGCACGACTACTCCCGGGCCAAGCAGGCGTTCGACCGGGCCGCGACCACCGAGCAGGGGCTGCGGACCCGACTGCTCACCGGCGACACCAGTTCCGGCACGGTGCGGGCCCAACTGATGGTCGCCACCGCGGAGCGGGCCAACGCCCGTCTGGCCCTGGAGGATGCCACCACGGCGTTGAAGGCGTGGGGCGTGGATCCCCTGCACGCGGCCCCCGCGGTCGCCGAGGCGATGTCGAAGCTGCGCGGGTTGCCCGGTGGGATGCCGCCGGTGGAGTACGCGCTCGACGCGCGGATCCGGGTGCCCGATTCGTGGCCGCAAAGTGGCTCCGTCGTCGGACACAACGATCCCGTCGTGCACATGTTCCGCACCGGGGACACGGTCGACCACTTCGAGGTGCTGGGTCCGATGGGCCCGGGCGGGACACGGCCGCTGCTGCACGACGGCCATCTCCTGCCCGACGGCACCTACCAGGTGTTCCACGGCAGGTTCGGGGCCGACAGCTCCTTCGAGATCTGGGCGGACACCGGTGGCACGCGCCTCGCCACCGGCGAACTCCGCGGCGGGGGACCCAATTTCACGGTCACCACGGATCACGGCGACTTCCGGATTTGGGGGCCTCGGGGTGCCGACGGCACCCACCCGCTGCTCGCCGACGCGCGGCTTTCGGACGACGGGACCTTCCGGGTCACCGATGGCGCGCCGGGCGACCGCAACGGCTTCGAGATCTGGGCGCACGCGGACGAGCAGGTGCTCAGGACCGCGTACCCGGGACCGGACGGCACGTTCCACGTCCACGAAGGCCCTCGCGGCAGCAGCGACGACTTCCGCATCTGGGGACCCCGCGACCCCGACACCGGCCTCCATCCGGTCCTGGGAGAGGCGCACCGCCTTCCGGACGGCACCTGGCGGGTCGAGAACCTGGCGAACCGTCCGGCGGGCGATTTCCGGATCCTGGGACCGCGCGGCGCCGACGGCGCCCACCCGGTCCTGCGCGACGTGCACGTCCCGGGCAACGGCACGCATCACGTCTACGACGGGCCCCCGACCGACCCCGGACGCAACTTCGAGATCCGCTCCGCCGCCGACGACACGCTGCTCGGACATGCCGAATTCCGCTCCGGCACCGGCGACTTCCACGTCACCAACGTCGGCGACAACCACTTCCAGACCTGGGGACCCCGCAACCCGGACACCGGCGCCCACCCCCTCCTCCGGGACGCCCGCGCCCAATCCGACGGTACGTATCACGTCCATGCCGGCCCTCACTCCGCCCCCGGACAGAGCTTCGAGATCTGGTCCGACACCAACGGCACCATCCTCAAACACGCCCAATACCGCGCGGCCACCGGCGACTTCCACGTCACCAACACCGGCAACGAGCACTTCCAGACCTGGGGACCCCGGGACCCCGACACCGGTGTGCATCCGGTACGCGAGGACGGGTACGCGCTCGGTGGGGATCGTTTCCAGGTGTTCGAGGGGCCGCGCGGGAGCGCCGAGCGGTTCCGAATCCATGGGCCGGCCGGCGCGAACGGTGTCCGGCCGCCGGCCACGCAGCACGGGTACGCGCTGGGCGACGGCACCTGGCAGGTGTACGAAGGGGCCGCACACGGCCGGTTGGACGGCTTCCGGGTCTGGGGCGCGGACAACGTCCCGCTCCGGACCGGAACCCGCATTCGGGCCACGGAGCGTTTCCGGGTCACCAACGACGGCGACGACCACTTCCAGATCTGGGGACCGCGCGGCGCGGACGACGCGGCGCCCGAGGTGTTCAAGGACGCCCGCCGGCTGACCGACCGGCGATACCAGGTCTTCGAGGGTCCGCCCACGGCCGGCAACCGCGACTTCGAGGTATGGGCGAGCGATTCCTTCCGGATCGACCAAAACGGCGCCGTGCACGGCGGGAAGGTCACACACGTCGGGGAACGGGTCGGTGAGACCGCCCACTTCCGGGTCACCGATCGGCTCCGCGGCACCTGGGAGAAGTGGGACAGCGCCGACCTGGCGAACCATCGGCTGCTCGAATACCCGGTGAACGGTCCCATCCCAGGAGTCGTTCGGCGGATCGATCACACGAACGGCACCTGGCAGGACGTACGCCCCCCGAACGCCCCGCTCGGCCACGACCTCGGCTGGGAACACATGCCCTTCCGCAAGGGCACCGTCGAGCAGTGGCCCGCCGGGCCGAACGGCGAGTACAAGGGCATCCGCACGCTGACCGACGGCAACGGCACCATCGTGTACACCCGCGACCCGTCGGTCGTCGACGGCCACTGGATCGAGGCGATGCGCGACCACGCCGGCAAGTGGCGGTGGGTGGACAAGACCGGCGAGGGTCGCACGATCGCCACCGGCCGGCGATACGTGCGCTGGGACACCACCGCGTACGACGTGATCGACGGCGTCTTCGACCTCAACGCCCGACACCTGTTCGGCGGCAAGGTCCGGGACATCTTCCCGCAGCTCGACGGGGGCCGCTTCGTCGCCGAGAAGGGCGGCCTACGGGACTGGCAGTGGCAAAAGTGGGACGCCGAGGGCGCGCTTCAGGCGAAGGGACGGCTGGAATACCGGGTGGACCCGAACCTGGGCTTCCGGGCCCGGGTCACCGAAGTCCGGCTACCCGACGGCAGATTCCACCGGCTCACCGACGCCGACCGCCCTCTCGTCGCCTTCGAGCGGTTCGCGCCCATGCGCGGCAGCATGAAGGGCGACAAGTTCTTCTCCGCGCCCGACAAGGCCCGCGGCACCCGGCAGTTCACGTTCGACGCGAACGCGCGACCGGCGGACCAGTTCAAGTACTCCATCGAGCGCAACTACGTGAACGAGGAGGCGGCCACCTTCGCCAAGTTCGGCGAGACCGAGCTGAAGGTCCGGCGGATCTGGCAACAACGTTTCAACACCCCGTTCTTCCCCGGGCACGTGGACTTCCCCGGCAACCCGGTCACCGGCGACAGTCGGCTGTACCGGTACTGGACCGTCTCGGAAAAGAGCGGCGCGGAGACCACCGCCCGCACGCTGCGCGTGCAGCGTCTGGACGGCACCTGGCAGGACTTCACCGCGAACCGCGAGTTGGTGCGGGAAAGTCGGGTCCTGGCCGACGGGCGCAAGATCGAGTTCACCGCCGACGTCCCGGGGCGCAGCGGCACCTGGCGGGAGGTGGGCGGTACCGGCGGCGGGCCGCGGGTCTTCGACGACAACCGGGGCTGGATCGACTACGCCGACCAGGCCCGCACGATCGAGGTCCGCAAGACCATCGACGCCAAGGGCACGGTGCGCGAGTATCCGGGCACCGCGGGCGACGCGGGCGCCTGGGTGGATCGCAACCGCTTCGGCCAACTGGTCGCGCGTCGGGACGAGATCCCCGGCGGCTTCCTCGAGGCCCACATGCGCAAGGGACCGGACGGCGAGTTCACCTGGACCAAACAGGCCGGCCCCGGCAACCCGCCCTTCGAGGGACCGACCACCGGCACCCGCACCACCAATCGCGCCGGCGCGCAGATGTGGGGTGAGGGATTCGACGACGCGTTCAAGGACTTCGCCCGGATCGACGGGCGGGACGTACTGGTCTACGAGCGCAAGTCGCTGGCCGACGGCCGCACCGCGATCATCGAGCGAGACGGCGCCGGCAACTACCGGACCACGGTCAGGGGCCGGGACGGCGCCGTCGAGGCGGCCCCCGGTGTCGGCGACGTGCGGCACATGGAGGCCGGCGCGAAGGGGTGGTACGACGAGTTCACCGACGCCGACGGCAACGTGCACACCCTGCGCGAGGGGCGCGGCGACGCGATCCGCGAGTATCACGTCACCGACGGCAGGGCCGATCCGCGGCACTGGGACGACGTGCGCAACGGCACCAAAATCCGCTCGTACGAGCCGATCACGCACGGTGGGCAGCCGGTGGGCTACCTGGAGAAGGACATCGCCTATCTCCAGCAGCGCATCTACGACGTCGACGGCGACCTCGTGGTCCATCAGGGCCTGTCCACCCGGATCTTCGAGAAGACGCAGGCCGCGGACCCGAGCCTGATCAATCGGATCGAGTCCAAGCTGCACCCCGACAAGGCCCTGGCCAAGGGCGTCGACTCGCGGTTCAAACTGGTCGGGCGCGGGGTGGATCATCCCGGCGCGCTGAACGACTTCCGCGGCTACAACAGGGCTCTGGCGGACAGCAACCGGCGGCACTGGGGTGCGTACGACCGGGTCACCGGCTCGGCGGAGTGGACCTTCGAGCAGAAGGTGTGGACCAAGGTCGGCATGGAGTTCATGCAGGACTTCGGCTTCTCCGTGCTGGCCGGCATGATCACCGAGTGGATCAACGACGGGAGCATCTCCGGTGCCGACTGGGGGAAGATCTTCCTCAACTCGGCGGTCTCCGCGTCGTTCGCCGGTCTGATGGCCCGCTTCCACGAACTCAAGCTGAAGCCCGGGTCGTTCTCCCCCAAGCAGTTCAAGGACGGGCTCACCGCCAACGACTTCGGCAAGCCGTTCAACACCAACCCCTACTTCGGCGACAACTGGAAGACCGACTGGTCCAACTTCGACACCGCGTTGCGCTGGCGCTCGGGGATGTACAAGTACAGCCTGGGACTTGCGGTCAATCCGATCGTCGCGTTCGTCAACGGGTCGATCAACGCCGCGGTGTTCGGCGACAAGAACGGCGTCAAGCACTACGGCCTGGACGCGCTGAAGTTCGGCGGGGTCGCGGCGCTCGGCTCGCTGGCCGGTTCGGCGTTCGGGCCGGGGGCGTTCAAGTTCGCCTACGACGCCTATGCGGCGGGGCGGTTCTGGCGCAAGTCCGGGATCCTGGACCTCGGCATCAAGTTCGGTGAGAAGTTGATCGACGCCCAGCTCAACAAGCTCTTCCAAAAGGCGCTCGGGCTGAACGAGAAGTATCTCTACCCGCCCACGCCCGAGAACGGACAAAAGCCGTGAGTGTGTTCGGCAACCGCGGCAATCGCGGCCCCCGCGGCGACCGCCCCCAGCGTGGTGGTCGCCCCGTCACCACCGGTCGCACCATCGCAGAACTGATCGGCGCCGCGCCCGACGGCGGCCGCGTCCTGGTCGCCCCCGGCGAGTACCGCGAGCATGTCGTGCTCGATCGCGGGGTGGTCCTGGTCGCCGAACAGGGGCCCGGCAGCGTGCGCCTGACGGGTGCTCACGATGTCGCGCTGACCGTGCGCGGCGGGGTCGGCGTCCGGGTCGAGGGGGTGGTCCTGATCGCCGCCGACGCGGCCGCACCGGCCGTGCGGGTCACCGGTGGCGCCGAGGTCGCCTTCGACGACTGCCGCGTCCTGGGCGGCCGGGTGGAGATCGCCGACACCGCCCGGGTCCGGCTGAACGACTGCCGAATATCGGCCGCCGGGGTGGCCGGAGTGTCGGTGGCCGACGACGCGCGCCTGTCCATGACGGGGTGTCGGATCTGCGCGGTGGACGGCGCGGGTGTGCTCCTGACCGGGTCGGCCACGGTGACCCTCGCCGATTCGGTGGTCACCGAGGCCGGCGTCGGCCTGAACGTGCGGGACACCGCGAGCGTGCAGGTGCGCGGCTGCGCGTTCGTGCGCTGCACGCACAACGCCGTGCTGGTGGAGAACGAGGCGACGGCCGGCCTGGACGCCTGCCGCTGCACCGACAGCGGCGAGGACGCGGTACTGGTGCGCTGTGTCGCGAAGTTGACCATGCGGGGCAGTGCGGTCGACCGCGCCGGGGCCTCCGGGGTGGCCGCGATCGGGCAGGCCTCGGCAAACGTGCTGGACTGCCAGATCGTCGGTGCCGCGCTCAGCGGCGCGGTCGCCGACGAGGAGTCCCGCCTCGACCTGGTCGGCGGCCTGATCCGGGCCACCGGCGCCAACGGCGTCTTCGCCCGCGGGTCGGCCCGGATCGGCCTGGACGGCGTCGTGATCGCCGACACCGCGTTCACCGCCGTACACCTGGACGAGCACGCGCACGGCGAACTGGCCGCCGTCGTGCTCGGCCCGACCCCCGAACACGGCCTGTGCGTGGCGGGCGCCGCGGGCGTGACCGCGACCGGCCTGCTGGTGCGCGCCGCCGAGATGACCGGGATCCACCTCGGCGGCACCGGCACCGCCCGGCTGCACGCATCCGCGGCGCACCGCTGCGGGATCGGGCTGCGCGTGGACGAGGGGATCGACGCGGAGGTCGAGGACGCCACGTTCGCCGCCACCGGGCGGGCCGGGATCGAGGTGGGACCGCACGCCCGGCCGACGCTGCGCCGGGTGCGGGTCGCCCGCGCCGGCACCGCCGGGGTGGTCGTGCACGAACGAGCGGCGCCCGTCTTGGAGGACTGCGCGGTCACGGACAGCGCGGGTTCGGCGATGGTGGTGTGGACGGACGCGGCGCCCGTGGTCCGGGCCGGCGCGCTGACCGGCGCGGGCAAGAACGGGGTGTACCTCAAGGGTGGCGCCGGCGGCGAGTTCACCAACTGTGTGCTGGGCGGCTCGGCCTATCCGGCGGTCTACGTGGCCGCCGGCGCGGCGCCCGTGCTGCGCGCGTGCACATTCCGGGACTGCCCGGGCGATGCGACCATCGAGGACCCGGAGCAGACCTCGGCGGTGTTCGCGGACTGCGTGGCCCACGGGGTCGCCGAGGTCCTGGTGTCCGGCCGGGGTACAACGCTGCCGGCGGGTCCGAACGGCCTCGCCGAGGGCTCCGGCGCGGCGGACGACACGGATCGGGCACCGGCGGATCTGGACACGCTGCTCGCCGAATTGGAGGAATTGGTCGGGTTGGCCCGGGTCAAGCACGATGTGGCCACCCTGGTGCAGTTGATGCAGTTGGTCCGCCGCCGCGAGGAGGCCGGGCTGACCCCGCCGCCGCTGAGTCGACACCTGGTGTTCGCCGGCAATCCGGGTACCGGCAAGACCACCGTGGCACGTTTGTACGGGCGGATCCTGGCCGCGCTCGGCATGCTCTCGCGCGGTCACCTGGTGGAGGCCGATCGCGGTGCGCTGGTCGGCGAGTACGTCGGGCACACCGCACCACGCACGACGGCGATCTTCCGCAAGGCGCTGGGCGGCGTGTTGTTCATCGACGAGGCGTACTCGTTGACGTCGGCGGGCGGCAGCGACTTCGGGCAGGAGGCGATCGCGACACTGGTCAAGCTGATGGAGGATCACCGCGACGACATCGTGGTGATCGTCGCCGGCTACCCGGACGAGATGCATCGTTTCATCGACTCCAATCCCGGCCTGGACTCGCGGTTCAACCGCACCGTGGTGTTCGAGGACTACGCGTCGGCGGATCTGGTGCGCATCGTCGAACACCAGGCCGCGGCCTACGAGTACACCCTCGACGAACCGGCACGCGCGGGCCTGTTGGCCTACTTCGACTCGGTCCCGCGCGACCGGCGGTTCGGCAACGGGCGTTCCGCGCGGCAGGCCTTCCAGGAGATGACCGAACGGCATGCCCGACGCATCTCCGCCATCGTCGAGGTGACCCCCGAGGATCTGGTCTCCCTGCGCGCACCCGACCTCCCCGATCTCGTTCCGGCCGCCGGCGATCCCGCCCGGGCGGCCGAACCGACTCCGAAAGGCTGAACATGGCCGAACCACCCAACCCGAACGCGGACTTCCAGCGCGCGTTCGCCCGCTCGGTGCGCACGCCGATGCGACCGCTGCGGCCCGGCCGCCGGGTCTGGGCCGTGAGCCTGGGCATGCCGGTGCTGGCCGCGGCCGGGCTGGCGGCGGTGACCGTCGTCTCCGCGATCGACCTCGGCGGCGACGACGGCGCTCGGCGCAAGCCGGTGGCGCAGGCCGCGCCCATGCAGGACAAGCCCGTGGAGGTAGTGCCGAGCGGGGGCGGGGCGGCGCCGCAGAGCGGTCCGAGCGCCGGGAGCAGCACCGGCGACTCGGCCGGCGACCCCGGCCCGACCGGCGCCGGCACACCCGGCGGCGGTTCGGCGTACCCGCCGGGCTATCCGTACCCGAACGGCGGCTCCCCCGGCGGGGGCGCGTCGGGTGGCGGCGGGTCGGCGGCGGGCGGCTCGACCGGCACGTTCGGCGGCGGCGGTTCGACGCCCGACGCGCGCAACCCGGCCACGGGTTCGCCCGGCGGCGGGGGCGGCACGGCGCCCGCGCCCGGTGGCGGCAGCCCGGGCGGATCCGGCAACAAGCCGGCGCCGCCGCCGGTGCAGCCCGATTCGTTGGCCCCGAAGCAGACCTTCCTGGGCACCTCGGGCTACGGCTGCGCGAACAACGGCGCAAGCGGTTTCGCCGAGGTCGGCCGCTACAGCGACGGCTCCAAGGGCTGGTACACCGTGGGCAGCGGCGGCTGGAACAAGGATGGCTGCAACGGAAAGTTCGACGCGGTGCCGATGTCCGGGGACAAGAACAAGGACGACGCGAGCGCGCGCGTGTTGTGGTGGTTCGACGTCGGCAACGCCTCCAAGCGCTGCCAGTTGAGCGTGTACGTGCCCTCGGGCAACGGCCGTGACGTGGGCGGGAACCCGGCGCAGTACTTCGTGCTGCGCTCGCGCGACGACGACAAGACCGGTGCCTGGTACGCCCAGTTCCAGGTCAACCAGGTGAACAACAAGGGCCGTTGGGTGAATGCGGGCACCTTCCCGGTGGCCAACGGCAAGGTCGCGGTGAAGCTGGTCACGCGCGGCGTCGACTGGGGCGGCACCGCGGGTGCGCACCTGGCGGCCGGTCAGGTCCAGGCGAGCTGCACGGGCTGATCCGAAGACGCGGCCGGCGCCGGGCAGTCGGCGCCCGACGCATGGCACTCGGCGCTCGGCGCTCGGCCGGGAACGACGATGTCCGTGCTCGATCCCCACGATCGGGCACGGACATTCGTGCGTCTCGGTGTCGCCTCGGCCTCAGGACACCTCTTCGGCCAGCGAGTCTCCCGCGTGCCGCTGCGGGGGCAGCAGGCGGGTCGGGTCGACCGGCGAGTGGGTGATCGGCCCGCTCCAGACGATGGGTCTGGGCAGCGGGAACGCGTCGGTACGCGGAGTACGTACGGGCCCGGGGCGCGGCTGCGTCCCGGGCTCGCCCGCCTCGACCGAGGCCGGCACCGGGAAGCCCGGGTTGACCCCGCCGGCGGCGGTGATCCCGGACGGGCGCAGCAATACCCCGACGGTGCGCCACAGGATGACCAGGTCGACCCGCGCGCCGCGATTGCGCACGTACCACAGGTCGTACTCGATCCGTACCGGCCAGCTGAGCGCGTTGCGGCCCTGGACCTGGGCCCAGCCGGTCAGGCCGGGGCGCACGTCCAGTCGGCCGCGCTGGCGCGGACTGTAGTGCACGACCTGGCTCGGCAGCGTCGGCCGGGGGCCGATGATGCCCATGTCCCCACGCAACACGTTGATCAGTTGCGGCAGTTCGTCCAGGCTCGTGGTGCGCAGGAGTTGCCCGACCCGGGTGATCCGGGTGGCGTCGGGTTCGTCCGGATATCGCGGGTCGAGCATGGTGCGGAACTTCAGGATCTCGAAGTCGCGGCCGTGTAGGCCGCTTCGGGTCTGACGGAACAACGCGGGTCCACCCATGGTCGCGCGGATCATCACGTGTATCGCGAGCAGTACCGGTCCCAGTAGAACCAGTGCCACCGCGGCCACGGTGATGTCGAACAGTCGTCGCATGCCATGCCCCTCCCCTGGTGTGGCGTTGGATTGTGGTGTTCCGCGGGCGCCGGTGGCGTCTCCCTCACCGGCCGGCGCCTTGTGTGTGCCTCACGTCCAGCCCAGACCGCGGCGTGCGGCCACGGCCCGGTAGGTGTCGATCGAGACGCGGGCCACGCGTCGTTGGTCGAATTCGGCCAGCGCGCGGCTCCGGGCCGCGGCACCGAGTGCGGCGCGCAGGTCCGGTTCGCTGATCAGGCGGTCCATCGCGGCGGCCAGGGAGCGGGACTCTCCGGCCGGCGCGAGCAACAGGTGTTCGCCGTGGGTGCCGATTTCGCGGCAGCCTCGGATGTCGCTGAGCACCATGGGCAGCGCGCACGCGGCGGCCTCCATGGCGGATCGTGAGAAGCCCTCGCGGTGCGAGGGCAGGACGAAGACGTCGAGCGCGTTGTAGACGGCGGGCATGTCGGCGCGCGCTCCGACGAATTCGACGGGCGAGTCGTGCGCGGCCCGGGCGATCGCGTCGGGCTTGTCCGGGTCCTCGGGTCCGATCCAGACGAATCGGGCCTTGCCCGCGAGCAGTCCGGCTGCTTCCACGTATTCGAGGATGCCCTTCTCCGCGACCTGCCGCCCGACTCCGCCGACGAGGAGTTCGTCTTCGGCCACCCCGAGTTCGGCGCGGATCGTCGCGCGGGCGGCGGGATCGGGGCGAAAGCGGGTGAGGTCGGTGCCGTTGCCGACCACGCGCGAGCGCCATCCGGGCACGGCCCGGCGCAGCGTGGCGTGGTCGGTGGCGTTTTGGTACAGCTCGGCGTGTGAGGCGCGGGCGGCCAGGCTCTCGGTGCCGAGGACGAACGCACGCCGGGCCCACGGGTCGCCGGGGCGGATCCACAGGCCGTGGCAGGTGTTGACCACGACGGGCACGCCGGCGGCGCGGCCGAGCAGGCGGCCGAGCACGCCGGTCTTGGGGTTGTGCGTGTGCAGCACGTCCAGGCGCAACCGGCGCAGTGTGCGTACGAGTTCGCCGGCCGCGGCGGCGTCGCGGCGCGGATTCCAGGCGCGGGTGAGCGAGTTCAGCGGGACGTGGGTGACGCCCAGCGCCTCGATCCCGGGCACGTAGGGGCCGGCCGCGCTGATCCCGAAGGTCTCGAAGCCGGCGGTGACGTCCTCTTCCAGTTCGGTGCGAAGCAGCAGCGCCAGGCTCATGTCGACGGTGGTCAGGTGGGCGATCCGCAGCGGGCGCCCGCCCGGGCCGCGTGGCTCACGCATGCGCACCGGCCTTCTTGCCGAGGCCGACCACGGCCGCGTAGGCGCGTTCCTGGCCGAGCCGGCCGCCGAGCTTGGCCCGGAAGAACGCGGGCGGATCGGTGCGCCGGACCGGGACCCGGCGCAGCCGGATCGGGTCGCAGCCGGGCCGGTTGCGGCCGAGTACGCCGGTGGCGGCGCTGCGGAACCGGCAGCGCAGCGCGTGTTCCATGTCCGGGACGGCGACGCCCCACGTGTAGGCGAAGTGCGCGGGGCGGCGGCCGAGTCGGCGTTCGATGTCGTCGGAGGCGTCGTCGAGTTCGGTCGCGGTGAGCGCTTCGGGACGGGCGTGGCTGCGGGTGTGGTTGCCGATGGTGGCCAGCCCCGAGTCGGCCAGTTCGGCCACCTGGTCCCAGGTCAGCGCGGCGGATCCGCCGCTGGTGCCGGTGGAGCCCTCCCAGCGCATCTCGGCGTCGATGCAGCCGGTGGCCAGGTAGAGGGTGAACGGCAGTTTGCGCTCCCGCAGTTCGGGCCAGGCGTTGGCGTACACGTCGGCGAAGCCGTCGTCGAAGGTGAGCACGATCGACGGGGTGGGGTCGCCGGCCGCGAGGCGGTCCACGGCGGTGTCCAGGGAGACCACGTGCCGGGCGGGCAGCAGGTCGAGCTGGGCACGGAACGCGTCGGTGGGCAGGTCCAGTTCGTCCCGGGTGCCGCCGCCGACGCGGTGGTAGATGAGCAGGGTGGCGCCGGGCGCGGGATCGCGGGCGAGGGCGGTGGCGGCCAGGCCGCGCTTGAGCGTGGTGCGCACGCGGTCGCCGCTGATGGCGGTCATCGGGTGGTGCCCTTCGGGGTGAGGCGGGTCGGGCCGGTGCGGGCGACCGGCCACGGAACCGGTTCCGGTTCTCGGCGCAGGGGGGTTCCGGGGGCGCCGGCGGGGTCGGGCAGGTACAGGCGCAGCGTCTCGCCGAGGGCGGTGGCCACGCTGCGTGCGGCCTCGTGCAGTTGCCGGTCGCGCGGCAGGGTGCGGTCGGCGCCGAGGGCGGCGACGGTGTGCACGGTCCGGTCCGGGGCCAGGTGTACGAGGGTGTGCGGTTCCTCGCCGACCAGCCACCAGGTCTCGCCGCGGGAGCGGCCGGCGTCGACCGCGTCGGTGCCCCGGTAGCCGCAGGCGAGCGCGATCGCGCGGTTGTCGGCGAGGCCGGCCTCGTGTACCGGGTCCGGTTTGTCGCCGCCCTCGTGCGGATTGATCGCGGGTGGGATCACCGTCTCGGCGACCAGGGTCGGCTCGACCGGGGCGATCTTGGCTCGGCGCACCCGCAGGTGTTGCTCGACCGACATCCGGGTGGCCCGGGCGAAGCCGCGGGCGGGCAGGGTGACGGCGAGCAGGCGTCGGTCGCGGACGGCCTCGACGTCCCACAGGGCGGGGCGTTCGGGGGCGAGGCGCAACTTCTGCGGGGTGCGGGTGGGCATCAGGTCGACCAGGCGCGGCTCGGTTCCGGCGGGCCAGGGTTCGGCCAGGACGAGTTCCTGGGCCTGCCACTGCACCACGGTGCCGATGCCCAGGGCGGCGAATCGTTCGTCGTAGGCGGTGGAGTGCCAGGTGGCCACGTCGCCGAGGCGGAACCACAGGTGCATCGCGGCGGGCACGCCGTCCACGCGCAGGATGTACAGCCGGGCCCAGTCGTGGCGCGCGGCGCGGGCGATCAGGTCGCGCCGCGCGTCGGCGGCGGCGGGCTGGAGCGGGCCCTTCCAGCTGCGGGCGAACAGGTCGGTGTAGACGGCGAAGCCGGCGTCGAAGTCGTCTTCGCGGGTGCCGGGGCCGCCGATCCGGTCGACGGTCAGGTCCCACTGTGCGCGGACGCGGGTGGCGAAGCGGTGCGCGTACCGGTCGAAGCTGCGGAAGCGGGCCCGGTGGCCGGCCCAGCCGCCCTCGACGCCGGCGAGCATGTCGCAGGCCTTCTCCCGGGCGTCGACCGTGTAGCCGCAGGCGCGCAGCCCGGCGATCAGGCGGTGCGTCTCGGGGTCCCGGCTGGGCATGCGGTGCAGGCGCAGTTCGCGTACGCCGGTGCGGGCGAGGGCGTCGGCGATCGAGTCGGCGCCGTGCGGCTCGTCGGGGTGTACCACCACGTGGCTGCGGGGGCGGCGGTGTGCGGAGAAGACGCCCCAGCGGTCGGGGCCGATCCGCTCCAGCGGGAGCAGCGCGCGCGGTTGGTCGGCGTCGTCGAGCACGGAGACCACGCGGATGTCGTCCAGCGGGTCGTGGTGGCCGTGCAGGGTGGAGGCGAACCAGGCGTGCGTGTCGAACGGGTCGGCGTGTACGCCCCGCGCGGCGACCAGGCGGTCCCAGGAGCCGGCGAAGGCGCCGTCGATCTCCAGGGGGTGCATCGGGCGGGCCCGCATCAGGCCCCCTCGGCCCGGCTGAGCGCGCCGTGCGCTCCGGGTGTTCCGGGGGCCTCGCGTGCTTCGTGCGCTCCGGATGTTCCATGCGCTCCGGGTGCCTCGGCGGCCCCGTGTTCGTCGTGTTCCCGGCCGCCGGCGTCGGCTTCGCTGAGCGGGGCGGCGGCCGCGTGGTCGGTGGCATCGGGGTCGGCGACGGCGTGCGCGAGCGCGGCGTGGTCGGCGGCACCGGGATCGGGCCCGGTCCAGGTGCGCGGCCAGCGCAGGCGGGGGTCGCGCACGGGTACCTCGTCCAGGTAGCGGACGGGCGACGCGAGCAGGTCGGCGAGCATCAGCGCGATCGCCTCCAGGGTGTATGCCGGGTCGTAGCGCACGACCTCGCGCAGGGTGGGCACCGGCTCACCGGTGTCGACCCGGGCCACCGCGAGGGGGCCCGCGCCGATCCGGTACCAGCGGTCGTCGGGTCCCCAGTCGGCCCGCATCTCCTGCGGGCCCCGGCGCGCGCAGGCCACGGTGAGCAGGCGCAAGGTGGGCTGGTCCAAAGTCAGTTCGGGGCTGGGTCGGGCCGGTACCTCGGTCGCCGGTCGCGCCTCCAGCCGGCGGGCGGTGCCGGCGTGGCCGGGCGGGACGGCATCGACCCGGGCGCGCAGCCGGCCCATTCGGGCGCGGGTGGCGATCGGTACGGCACGCTGCACCTCGCGGGCCCCGCGCAGCAGCGGCAACACCCGGCGCGGCACCCGGGCCGCGCACACGTCGAGCAGCGCGGGTCGTTCGCTGCTGATCCGGTCCTTCAGCGGGCTCGCCCCCGGCAGCAGGTCGATCAGTGTCAACCCGCCCTCGGCGAAAGCGAGTTCCTGGGCGCGCCAGTGCACCACGTTGCCCGGCGACAGCAGCGCGGCGGCCGGGTCGTAGGCGACGGTGTGCCAGTGCATCACCGGGCCGATCCGCACGCCGAGGCAGGACGCGATGGCGCGGTCCTCGGCGTAGAGCACGTACAGCCGGGCCAGGCCACGCTCGTCGAGCGCGCGGGTGAGCAACCGGCGGCGTTCCGGCGCGGCGCCGAGTCGCCCCTTCCAGCTCAGGTCGAACAGCTCTTCGTGGTCTGCCAGTCCGCCCGCGAGCGGTGGGCCGCCTGGGGCGCCGTACGCGACGACCCGCAACGCCCACAACCGGCCGGCGCGGCGCGTGGCCTGTCCCACGGCGCTGTCGAAGCCGCGATGGCGGGCCCGGTAGCCGGACCAGCCGTCGGGGGTGGACTCGATCATGTCGGTCATCCGCTCGCGCACGTCCACCGCGTAGCCGGCCTCGCGCAGCGCGCCGAGCAGCGCGTGCGTGGCCGGGTCGCGGCTGGGCATGCGGTGCAGCGTCAACTCGCGGATGCCGAGCCGGCGCAGTTCGCCCGCGAGCGCGCCCAGCACGTCGGGGCGAGGTTCGGGGGTGCCGATGACGACACGTGTGCGTTCGCGCTGGCCGCGACCGAGTTCGTGGGCGCGACCGGTCGAGTCGAGTTCGAGCGGCAGCAGGGCCAGCGGGCGATCTCCGACGAACACGCCGGGTATGCGCACGTGTTCGGCACGTTGCGGTCGGGTCGCCAACCACGACGACGCCCATGCGTGGGTGTCGAAGACGTCTGCCTGAACCCCCCTCCCGACCACCAATTCGTCCCACGCGCGAGCGAGATCGCCATCGATCTCCTCTGCGCGCAGGGTCGATGCACGATTCATCGCCCGGCCCCCACCTCGCGGTCCCGATGTGAGCAGCATCGGAACGTTTGTGCCCGACCGGCGCCGCCGCCCCCACACGGTCGGGGCTCGGGTCGCCCGCCGACCAGATTAGGCCGGATGGGTCACGCGTGAAGGGTGTTTCGCGATCCGTCCACGAGTCGGGGGTGATGTTCCGCGATATCCGACGTTGACGACCTTGCCATGACCTGGAGGGAGTTCGGGCGGATGTGCGGTGTCGGCCGGGCGGACGTTCGGTGTCCGGCTGACGGGAGGTGACCCCGCTGTTACGGTTCCGGCAGCGGGAGCCGAGAGGCTGGGGAACCGCGGGACCGGGGAGGCGCGGGTGGGCGGTTCGAGGGTGGGGACGTTGCGGTCGTCGGTGGGGTCGTCGGTGCGGTCCTCGCTGCGGGGCGGTGGTGACGCGCTGTTGCGGCGGTCGCCGGCGCAGGTGTGGTTCGCCCGCCGGTCCCGACTGCGGCTGGCCGTGCTCGGGTATCACGGGATCTCCGATCCGGCCGTGTTCGCCGGTCAGTTGGACCGGCTCAAGCGGATCGCTCGGCCGGTGTCGCTGGACGAGGTGGAGGCGGCGCTGCGCGATCGACGCCCGCTGCCCGCCCGAGCGGTGTTGTTGACCTTCGACGACGGCGAGCGCAGCATCCTGGAGCACGGCCTGCCGCTGCTGCGCGAGCGCGGCATCCCGGGAGTGGCCTACGTGGTGGCTTCGGCGATCGACTCGCGCACGCCGTTCTGGTGGCACGAGGCGCACCGGTTGGTCGCCGCCGGAGCGCGGGTCGCGGGCGAGCCGGAGCGGTCACCGAGCGGGTGGGTCGCGTATCTCAAGACCGTGCCGCAGGAGCGCCGACTGCGCCTGCTCGCCGCGCTGCGCGAGGGGCACGAGCCGGTGCCGGCCGAGCAGTTGACCGGCGCGGACCTGCGCACCCTGGAGTCGGGTGGGATCCGGGTGGAGAACCACTCGCTCACCCATCCGCTGCTCGACCGCTGCTCCGACGCGGATGTGCGGGCCGAAGTGGTGGACGCGCACGAGCGGTTGACCAAGCTCTTGGGCCGGGCGCCGAGTTCGTTCGCGTATCCGAACGGGAACTGGGACGTGCGCGCCGAGCGGTTGCTCGACGAACTGGGCTACCGTTCGGGCTTCCTGTTCGACCACCGGCTCGGGCCCCGGTTGCCCGACCACCCGTTGCGGATCTCCCGCCTGCGGGTCGGCTCGAACACCCGCCCGGATCGGTTCGCCACCATCGTCTCCGGGCTGCATCCGGCCGTGCACGCGTTGCGCGGCGGGCGGTGAGGGGTCGGGTCCGGTTCGGCGTCGGTTTCGAGGTCCGGGGGGATCGTCGTGCTTGCTCTGCCCACGTTGTTGCGCTCGCCCGGGGAGTTGGCGGCGCTGGTGCCGTCCTGGCGCGCGCTGGTCGCCGCGACGCCCGGGACGTCGTACTTCGCCACGCCCGACTGGGTGCTGGGCTGGACCGAGTCGCTGGGCCGGGAGCAGGCCGGGCGGGTGCTGGTCGCGGTGTGGCGCGGGGACGACGGCGCCGCCGAGGCGGTCGTACCGCTGCTGCGCACCCGTGAGCGGCTGCACCCCCGACTGCCCGGCGGGGTGCCGGTCTGGACCGTGCTCGGCAGTGGGATCGGCGCCGCGGACCACTGCGGGTTCGCCGTCGCGCCGCACCGGCACGAGGACGTACGGGCCTGGCTGGCCACACTCGCCCGGCGGCGCAGCATGCTCTTCCCGCACCTGGATCCGGGCACGGGCGATCCGTATCTACCGCCCGGCGCACGGGAGATCGAGCGCACGGCCTGCCCGGTGATGCCCGCCGACCCGGACGCCCTGGGCTCGGCTCGGCACCGCCAGGGGGTGCGGCGCAAGGCGCGTCGGCTCGCGGCCGACGGGGTCGTCTTCACCTGGGCGGGGCCCGGCGAGCTGACGCCGGAGGTGTTCGACGACCTGCTGCGGCTGCATCGGCTGCGCCGGGACACGATGGGCGCGTCCAGCGCGTTCGACGCCTCTCGGCGTCCGCTGCACGCGGCGCTGGCGGCGCGGGCCGAACCCGGGCGCGGGCCGTGCGCGTTGGTGGCGCGGGATCCGGCGGGCGCGGTGGTGGGCGTGCTGTACGGGTTCCTGTGGCTGGACACGTTCGCGTACTACCAGTTGGGTTGGGATCCGGCCTACGCGAAGGCGAGCCTGGGCACGGTGTTGTTCCACGAGACGTTGACCGCGTTGGCCGAGCGCAAGGTGGCCACGTTCGACTTCCTGCGCGGCGCCGAGGAGTTCAAGCATCGGTTCGGCGCGACCGATCGATACGACACGACATGGTTGGTGGCCCGCGGTCCGGCCGGCGCGCTCCTCGGCGCGAAGGCCGCGGCCCGCCGGGCCCGGGATCGCCGGTGGCGACCGGCGCGGGGGGAATCGTGAAGGAGCGGATCAGGCTCGTCCACGTGGTGTGGCGGTTGAGTGTCGGCGGCGGCATCCCGCAGGTGAGCCGCCAGGTGCTGGCCGGGCTCGACCCGGAGCGCTTCGACTGCCATGCGATCAGCGCCCGACCCGCCTGGGAGGAGGACGAACTCGGCGAGCTGGGGCCGAATGTGACGGTGCATTCGCTCGACCACACCGGGCCCGCCGGCCCCCGGGACGAGGTGCGGTTGGGGCTGCGGATCGCGGCGAAGGTCCGGGAGTTGCGCCCGGACGTGCTGCACGCGCACAGCGGCACGGCCCGCCTCTCGCTGCCCGCCGCGCTGGCGTGCCCCCGGCTGCCCCGGGTGATGGAGGTGCACGAGCCGTTGAAGGACGGCCTGCACTCGCGGTTGACCAACGGCATCGAGGTCGCCATGGTCAAGGCGGCCGGGTTCCGGCCGTTCGCCCACTCGACCCACGTGCGCGACGCGACGGCGGCGATCGTGCGATGGCGGCCCGAGCGTATCCCGCTGGTCCCGCTCGGGGTGCCGGTCCACGAGCCGGATCCGGCCGCCGGGGCCGCGCTGCGCGCGGAGTTGGGCATCGCGCCCGAGGCGCTCGTGGTGGTCGGGGTGGGCCGGGCCGCGCAGAAGAACATCCCGCTGATGGTGCGGGTCGGCGCCGATGTGGTGCGCAAGCTCGGCGACTCCGGGCCGCCGGTGGTGTTCCTGATCATCGGCCGCCAGGAACCGGAGATCCCGGCGCTGATCGAGCGGTTGGGCGTGGGCAAGCACGTGCGGGTGGTGCCGCCGCTGCCTCGGCTGGGCGACGCGTTCGACGCGGCCGACCTGTTCCTGTCCACGTCCCACTACGAGGGCTTCGGCCTCGCGGTCGCCGAGGCGATGGTCGCGGGCGTCCCGGTGGTGGGCACGGCGGTGGGCGGGGTCACCGACATCGTCGCCGACGGTGTCACCGGGCGCCTGCTGCGCGCGGGCGATCGCGGCGGACTGGTGATGGCGTGCCGTGAGTTGCTCACCGACGCGGAGACCCGGGCCCGGATGGGCGCGGCGAGCCGGGAACGGGTCCTGGCCCGCTTCACCCGGCAACACATGCTCGACGGCTTCGCCCGGGTGTACGAACGCGCGGCGCTGCGCCGGGGTTAGGCCCCGCCCGGCGGATCGGACCGGGCCCGGCGGCGAGGGGAACGTCGCCGGGCCCGGCTTCACACGATCGGCGGCCAGTCCCAGTGCGGGACTTCGCGCAGCGGGTGCAGTTCGTCGTCGGTCTCGGCGTGCGAGTTCTGCTTGGCCACGTGGGTGCCGAACTCCACGTGCGAGCGCAGCGCCTCCCGAAACGGTTCGTCGGACGGCAGTTCGGCCCTGTCGGCCGCGGCGAGATACAGGTCGACGAAACGTTGGCGCTGTTCCTCGGAGATCTTCAGGCCGCGATGGACCTCGATCAGATGGGTGAAGCCGCCCATGGTCCGGGTGAAGTCATCCGGTCCGCCGAAGGTTTCGGCGGTGAAGGCGGTCAGATGGTCCACGTGCTCCGGGCGCCCCGCACCGAACAGGGGCTGCAGGAGCGGGTCGGCGAGCACGTCGCCGTAGAAGATGTCGATGAACCGGCGCAGGCCCTCGTGTCCGCCCGCGTGCTCGAAAAGCGTCTCCATACCGCCTCATCCCAGACCGGGACGAAGCGGCTGTCAACGGCCGGCGCCCGGCCGTCACCGAACCGCTATCCGCGCAGTTCCGCCAGAATGTGCGCGGCCACCGTCGGCCACGTCATGCTCGCCCGCAGCTCCTCGCCCCGGACCACGGCGCGTTTGCGGAACGAGGGGTAGTCGGCGGTCAGTTGACGCAGCGCCACGACCAGGGCGTCCTCGTTGTCCGGGGGTACGGTCAGGCCCGCGTCGCCGATGATCCAGGGCTGGTTGCCGACCGTGGTGGCCACGCACGGCAGCCCCCGGATCAGGCCCTCGATCAGGGCGATCCCGAACGCCTCCATGTGCGTGGGGATGACCACCGCGTCGGCGGCGGCGTACGCGGCGCCCATCGCGGTGTGCGGCACCCGGCCCAGCGCGGTCACCCCGACCGGCAACTCCCCCGCCGGACCGCTGCCGACCAGCGTCAACCGGTGGCGCGGGTCACGGGCGTGGAGCCGGGCGAAGGCGGCGAGCAGGAGCGGGCCGCCCTTGAGCTCCCACTGGGTGCCCACGAACAGCAGCCGGGGCGGATCCGCGGCGCCCGAACCGGGATCGCCCTCCGGCGCGGGTTCGGCGTTGGTCCCGGAGCCGACCACGTGCACCCGATCGGCGGCCAGGCCGTACTCGCGCACCAGCACGTCGGCCGTGCTGGGCCCCATCACGAACACCCGGTGCGCGCCCAGCAACAACCGCCGCTCCCGGGCCAACCACCCGTCGGAGTACCGGGATCGATGCACACCGCCGACCGCCGCGCCCTCCAGGCCGACCCGGTCGGTGTACACGCCGTAGCGCACGCCCGGTGGCGGGGTCAGCGCGGGCAGCGTCTGCACGATCAGCACCGGCCGCCCCGGGTCGAGCAGTCCGCGCGAGCGCACCCGGCGGTCCAGCGCCGCCGTCCACGCGCCGGTCTTGGTCCACGGCGTTCCGGGACCGGCCCGCCGCGCCTCCTGCACTGCCCGCAGCCGGGCGGCGGCCAGCCCCGGCGCGCGGGCCAGCGGCATCAGGTCGTGCGCGGCCACCTCTGTGCGCTCCGCGAGCGCCCGGCACAGCGCGGGCACCGACCCGGAGAAGGCCCCGACGTGCAGCAGGGTCAGCCCCGCCGGCCGGGTCATCGGGCCGAGGCTCCGCGCCCGCCCCGGGTGCGCCGGCGCAGTGCCTGACCGCGCTGCCCGGCCTTGAAGCCGACCAGGCGTCCGCCGACGCGCACCGCCTCGCCGACCCGACCGCGGGCGGGCGGGTGTTCGGCGCGGGCCTGTTCGTACCAGTCCACGAGCCGCAGCGCCTGGCTGTCCAGCGCGAAGCGCTCGCGGACCAGGTCGAGCGACCAGGCGCCGATGCGCTCGCGCTCGGCCCGGTCGTCCAACAGCGTGGTCAACTGGTCGACCAGTGCGTCCTGTTCGACGGGCACCCGGCCCGCGCCCAAGCCGTAGAAACCGAGGCCGTCGAATTCGCCGATCGTCTCGGGTGTGACCGGTTTGCTGAAGCCCTGCTCGCCGACCACCACGATGGGTTTGCCGAAGGCCATCCCGCGCAGCACCGAACTGCCCATCCCGACCACCACGTCGGCCAACGCGTACGCCGGTCGCGGATCGGCCATCTCGCCCGTCAGCACGATCGCGCGGCGGCCCAGTTCGGCGTTCGCCGCCGCGGCCCTGGCCTGGAGTTCGTTTTCGATCGAGCCCCCACCGACCAACACCAGCCGCAACCCGGGCAACTTCGGGGACAGCCGGGCCACCGCGTCGACGGTGCGTTCCAGATGTTCCTGCTTGAGGTGGCGGGCCAGGCGCGAGACCAGCACCACGGTGGGCGCGGGCCCCCGCAACCCGTGTTCCGCGGCGAAGGCGTCCACGTCGACCTCGGCGTCGTCCCCCTCCGTGATCGGGTGATCGATCGCCGTGTCCACCGGCGGTTCGAGAAGGTGCACGCGGGCACCCTCCAGGCCGCGCACCACCCCGGTCTCCTCGTAGAGGTCGCCGTAGCCGAGGGTGAGCGGCACGCCGGTACGCGGGAAGTACGGCGGCAGGCTGCCCATCGACATGATCGTGCCCAGCACGGGCGTGCCGCGCGGGACGAACGCGCCCAGGAACGCCTCGACCAGCGGCCAGTATTCGTAGGTGTGCACGACGTCGATGCGATGCCGGCGCACCGCCGCCGCGATGGCGCGCGAGACGGCGGGCGAGGGACGTACGTGCGCGCGCTCGGGCAGCGCGAGCAGCGGCAGGCCCGCGGCGGCGACCCGTTGTCGCAGCGGGCCCTGACGGCCCATCACCCACACCTCGTGGCCGAGGTCGCGCACCGCGCGGGCCAGGTCCACCGCGTTGATCGAACTGCCGCCCAGTTGCATGTCGTGCGGACACACCAGGATGCGCACGGTCGTTCACCCCTCCCAGGTGTGGTCGACGTAGACCGGCGCGGCGAGCACGACCGCGCGCGGCGGGGTGTCGAGTTCGGGACCGGCCACGTCGAACTGTTTGGCCGGATGCCAGGCGGTCAGGGGATGTCCGTCGCCGTCGTAGACGCCGATCCACAGCGCGTAGCGCCCCCGGGGCAGCGGCAGTCGGTCCAGGGTGCACTTGACCCGGGTGCCCGACGGGCCGAACCGCACGTCGCGGCGGGTGGTGAAGACCGGGCTCGCGGTGCCCTCGGTGACGCCGATGTGCACGGTGGCCGAGCCGCGGAAGTCGCCGACGAAGTCGGCCTCGACGACCATCGACCGGTTGGTGGTGGGACCGGCGGTGTCCACGCCGCGCACGTCGACGTAAGTGGTGCGGATCGCCTCGTCGGTGCGGGTGCGCGCCTCCGTCTCCTCCTCGACGCTGTCCCGATATCCGCGCAGCGCCTGCCGGATCGGGCCATCGGTGCGGATCTCGCCCTGCTCCAGCCAGATGCCGCGCGTGCAGATCGACTCGACCGACGCCAGGTCGTGCGAGACCAGGACCAGCGTGGTGCCCTGTTCGAGCACCACCCGCATCCGGTCCAGGCATTTTTGCTGGAACAGCGCGTCGCCGACGGCAAGTACCTCGTCGACGAGCAGCACGTCCGGCTCCAGGAACGCGGCGACCGCGAAGCCGAGGCGCATCTGCATTCCGGAGCTGTACCACTTCACCTGCCGGTCGATCGCCGTGCCCAGTTCGGCGAAGTCGACGATGTCGTCGAAGCGTTTGGCCACCTCGGCTCGCTTGAGGCCGAGCAACGAGCCGTACAGGAAGGCGTTCTCACGACCGGTCAGGTCCGGGTGGATGCCCGCGCGCACCTCGATCAGCGCACCGACCCGGCCGCGCACCTGGAGCCGGCCGGCGTAGGGGTACATCACGCCGGTGAGCATCTTGAGCAGCGTCGACTTGCCCGACCCGTTGGAGCCGATCAGGCCGACCGCCTCGCCGGGGTCGATGTGGATGTGGATGTCGCGCAACGCCCACCGCCAGTCGGCCTGGTCGCGGCCGGACAACTTGCGCGCGATGCGGCCCAGGTTGTCCCGGAGCAGCATGCGTTGGCTGTCCGCGCGAAAGCGTTTCCACAGGTGTTCGGCCTGGACAGTGCCCGGTGCGAGGGTGCCCGGCTTGGCCGGCGCAAGCGCGGTCGACGTGCGGTCAGGCGACATCGGCGATCCCCGCCTCGAGCTTCTTGAAGATCTTGTAGCCGACGACAAGCAGCACGGTCGCCGACGCACCGGCGGCACCGGTGAGTTCCCAGTCGGGTTGTTGTCCGTACAGGATCGAGCGCCGGTAGCCGTCGATCACCGCGGCGAGCGGGTTGCTGATCACGTAGGGCAGCAGCCAGTCCTTGGTGATCTGGTCCATGCCGTAGGCGACCGGGGTGGCGAACATGCCCATCTGCATGAGCAGCGGCAGCACATGTCGGATGTCGCGGAAGTAGACCACCGCCGCGGACAACACGAGCACCACGCCGAGGGTGACCTCGAATTGGATGAGCAGCAGGATCGGCAGCGCCCACATGGTCGCGGCGGGCGGCGTGGTGTAGGCCGCGAACAGCACCACCAGCACGCTCGACGCGATCAGCATGTCGACGGTGGCCACGATCACGGTGGCGAACGGGAAGACCTCGCGCGGGCAGTAGACCTTGTTCAGCAGCGGCCCGTTGGACACCAGCGAGGACGAGCCCTGGGTGACCGAGGACATGAAGAACGTCCACGGGAGCAGGCCCAGGTAGCTGAACAGCGGATAGGGCACGTCGTATTTGTGCGCGGTCTCGCTGAGGTTGCCCACCCGCTGGAAGACGATGGTGAACACCAGCATCAGCAGGACGGGCGTGATGATCGCCCAGGCGAAGCCGAGAACGGCTTGTTTGTAGCGGGCCTTGAGGTCGCGCTCGGCCAGGGTGCGCACGAGTTCGCGCGAGTGCCACAACTCCCGGATGCCGCGGAACAGGCTGGTGCGCCGCTTGAAGCGCAGTTCCGGCGGTGGTCCCTTGACCTCGGGATCGGGTGCCTGGGCGGCGGCGATGCGGCCGGTGCCGCTGCCGACGCCGGCCGTGGGCGCTGCGTGTCGTCCGGTGCCGGTGCGACTGTCGATGGTCGGCGTGGTCGCTCCCCCGTGGCCCGCGAGGGGCGCTCCGTTGACGTGTGTTCGGTGATCGGCGGGTTCGTCGACGCTGCCGCCGGGTCGGGCATGCCGGGCCGCGCGGCCGAGATCGCCGATTCTGCTCATGCCGTCGCCGGGCATGCCGACGGCACCCCCCACAGACTCCCCCACGGACTCCCCCTCCCTGGTTCGACAACAACCTTGGCACATGCGATCTCCCCACGAGTCGCATTCGGCCGTACGGGAATCGGGGCTCACGCCCCGTCCCGAGTCCTGCGTTCGACGCCGAGGCGTCGTCCCGATCCTTCCCTCGACGCCGCGGTGTCAGCGCGTGTGTTCGTCGAGCAACGCGGTCCACGCGTCCACCACGGTCTCCATCGCGTGTCGTTCCAGGCAACGGGCTCTGGCCGCACGCCCCATCGCGTCGCGGTCGGCCAACACCCGGCGGATCGCAGCGACCAGCGGGGCCGGATCCCCGGCGCCGGGGCCCACCTCGGCGAGCGCCCCGGTGACCCCGTCCACCACCACGTCGCGGACGAATCCGACGTCGGTCGCGGCGGCCGGGATCGCGGTCATGCCCGCCTCGACCAGGACTCCCGGCACGCCCTCGCTGGTGCTGGAGAGCACCAGCACGTCGCCGGCGTGGTACACCGGGCCCGGATCGGCGAGGTTGCCGGTGAAGGTGACCCGCCCCGGGGCGCGGCGCGCGGCCAGCGCCTCCAGGGCCGCACGCTCGGGGCCCTCGCCGGCCACGAGCAGGTGGTAGACCGGGAGTTCGGCACGGTCCGGCGCCGCCCCGACACGCTCCGAAGCCCCTTCCACAAGCTGTGCGAACGCCTCGATGGCCAGCGCGACCCGCTTCTCCACGGCCAGCGCGCCGACCACGACGAGCACCGTCGCGCCCGGCGGCACCCCCAACTCGGCGCGCGCCTCGGACCGATCGGTCGAGTCCGGTGGCGGGAACCGCTCCGGACGCCGCCCGTTGGGGATCGCCCGTACCCGACCGGGCGCCAACCGGTAGGTGCGCAGCAGGATTTCCCGACCCGTCGGCGACACCGAGGCGATCGCCGCCGCCCGGCGCAGCAACAGCCCCACCCGGGCCCGGCGCAGCGCGTCGCGCGCCCAGTGTCGGGGGTCGCCGATGTTCACGTAGACGAACGGCGTCCCGGTGCCCGCGAGGGCGATCCCGCACGCGTCCAGCGTGGTCGAGCCGTGGGCGATCACCACGCCCGCGCCCGCCGCCCGTCGGCGCAGTTCGCGCAGCGTGCTCGGGTGCAGTCGCCCCGGTCCGAGCACGGGGAAGTCCATCTCCCCGGTGCCGGCCAGCGCGACGACCGCCGATGACCGCCCTCGATCGCGCAGCGCCGCGTCCAGATCGTGGGCGAACGCCTGTGAACCCCGTCGTCGGGGGTCGGTCACGACGTGCAGGACCCCACGCCGATCGGTCGTTGTCCCCATGGGGTGACAGGTTGTCACGAATCCGGCCCCGCCGGGGGCGTATCGATGACATGCTCGGCGGTGCGGGGTGGGGGCGTCCCGTGACCGACGGCCGCGTCGGGAGAGCGCGGGGGATGGCAGGGGTGAGGCGAGTGCACGTGCTCCAGGTGATCGACAGCGTGGATCGGGTCGGCGGCGCCGAACGCGCGGCGGCGGCGATGGCTCCGGGACTGATCCGGCGCGGCATCACCCTCGATATCGCGTATCTCCTGGATCTGGACGGTTTTCAACCGGAGTTGGTGGAGGCGGGCGCGTCGCTGTTCGGGGTGCATCGTGGCTCGCGCGCGGGTTCGGTGCGCGGGTTGGCGCGGGTGATCCGCGATCGCCGACCGGACCTGGTGCACACGACCCTGTACGAGGCGGACATCGCCGGGCGAATCGCCGCGCTGGCGAACGGTGTTCCGGTCGTGTCGAGCCTGGTCAACACCTCCTACGGGGCGGAGATGCGCACCCAGCCCGGGATTCGGCCGTGGAAGCTGCGCGCCGCTCAGGGTCTGGACGCGGCCAGCGGGCAGGGGGTGCGCCGGTTCCACGCGTTGACCGAGCATGTGGCCGAGGTGATGTCGCGCCGGTTGCGCGTGCGCCGGTCGCGGATCGAGGTGGTGCCGCGCGGACGCGATCCCGAGGCGCTGGCCGCCGCACGGGAGCGACGGGCGTACACCCGGGTCGAGTTGGGCCTGGGCGCCGACGTGCCGGTGCTGGTCACCGCGGCCCGGCAGGAATACCAGAAGGGCTTGGACGTGCTGCTCGCGGCGTTCGCGTCGGTGCGCCGCGAGGTGCCGGACGCGGTGCTGCTGTTGGCCGGTCCGCCCGGTGGGCAGACCGCGTCGTTGCGGAAGGCTGCGGCCGGCCTGGCCGGGGATTCCCCGGACGGGGTGGAACCCGTACGGTTCCTGGGATATCGCGACGACGTGCCCGATCTGATGGGCGCGGCCGATGTGTTCGTACTGCCCTCGCGTTGGGAGGGCCTGGGCAGCGTGCTGATCGAGGCGATGGGGGTGGGGACGCCGATCGTCACCAGCGACCTGCCCCCGGTGCGCGAGATCACCGGGGCGGGTGACTGTGCGGCCCTGGTGCCGCCGGATTCGCCCGAGGCGCTGGCGACGGCACTGGTCTCGGCCCTGACGGAGCGGGAGAAAACCGCGATGCGCGCGGAAGCGGCGTATCGACGTTTCGGCGAGGAGTACACGATCGACAGCGTTTGCGACCGGATGGTCGCGTTCTATGCCCGGGCACTCGGTCCCGGAGCGGGCCGTGACGGGTTGTCAGGTCCGGTGCGGTGACGGCCGCGCGAACACGGCGGGTCGGATCTCGACGGAATCTCCACACTTCCGGCACAGTCGAGGGGTCGTTCGGCACCCCGCGTGCTCTACGTTTGGCCTGCCCCGCGGTCCCATCGCGCGGTGGCACCTCGAACCGGAGGGGGACCGGTGGAAACCTCTAGCTACTTCTCCGTTCTCCAGCGTCGTTGGCCGCTGGTGCTCGCCTGTCTGGCGATCGGACTGCTCGCGGGGCTGATCCTGACCCCATCGGACCCCAAGGGCACGGGCAACCAGTGGACCGCCTCGGTCAACGTGCTGCCCGCGCCGAACTCGGCGAAGGAGTTCAATCTCGCGCCGGTGCAACTGATGACCGACGGCGGCGAGGTGGCCCGCCGGGTGGCGAAGCGGCTGAACAACCCGGATCCGGCGGTGCTCGCGGCCAAGGTCACCTCGCAACTGAACCCGAATCTGGGCCTGGTGACCATCTCCGCGAAGGCGCCAGGCCGCAAGGCCGCCGAGGACCTGGCGAGCGCGTGGGCCCAGGAGACGGTGGCCGCGTTCGCCGACTCGCAGCGCAAGACCCGGCAGGGTCAGGCCGACAGCATGACCGCCCAGTTGGACAAGCTCAAGGCCGACATCGACGCGCTGGACAAGAACACCACCAAACGCGCCACCCTCCAGGCCGAGTTCGACGCGAAGCGGACCCAGTACACCACCCTCGTTGGGCAGCAGCAGGAGTTGGTCAACCCGCTGAACGACCCGAAGATCGAGGTGATGGACGGCCTCAAGAGCACGGCCGACTCCACCACCAGCATCCTGGCGCCGACTTCGCGGCCGTTGCGGATCGCGCTCGCCGCGGCTCTGGGCCTCGCGCTCGGGTTGATCGCCGCGCTCATGGTCGACCGGATGGACGTGCGGCTGCGCGGGCGGATCCAGTTGGAGGACGCGTTCGGCCTCCCGGTGATCGCCGAGGTGCCCAGGGCCCCGCGCCGGCAGCGCGCCGGGCACGCGGTGCTGGTCGCGGGGCGCCCGGACAGCCCGGTCGCGGAGGCGTATCGCACGCTGCGTTCGGCGCTGTTGCTCACCGGCCCGCCCGGGCTCGCCTATCGGCTCGGCGGCGCCGACCCGCGGCAGACCCGGGCCACCGCGATGCCGGTACGCCGGGTCAGCGATCCGGCGCCGGTGATCCTGGTGGTGTCCTCGAAGCCGGGCGACGGGCGTACCAGCACGGTGGCCAACCTGGCCGCGGCACTGGCCGAGGCGGGCCGCTCGGTGCTGGTCCTGGACTGCGACTTCCGCAACCCGGCCACCCATCTGTACCTGGGCGCCAAGCCGGGCAAGGGCATGTCGGAAGTCCTGCTGGCCGAGCAGGAGATCGACCTCGGCGACGTGGTGCGCGGGACGAACATCCCGAATGTGCGGCTGATCACCGCCGGGGCGCCGGCCGCCTACCCGGCCGCACTGCTGCTGCGCGCCGGCGAGGTGGTCCAGCGCGCCCGGCACCACGCGGACGTGGTGCTGGTGGACAGCGCGCCGCTGATGTACGCGAACGACACCAACGACCTGGTACAACACGCCGACGCGATGCTGGTGGTGGCCCGCAGCGGCAACCTGACGGCCGATCAGGCGTCCCGGGTGGGCGAGCTGTTGACCCGGACCGGGGTACCGATCGCCGGCGTCGCCCTGCTGGGCGTGGATCCGACCGGGGCGATGGGCGGCGGCCTGGGGCGCGGGTCGCGGATCGGCTCGGTGGGCCGTACAGGCGCGGCCGGCGGCCTGGTGCTGCGCGGTCGCTCCGGCGGGACGCCGACCGAGCCGGAGGAGGACGCCGAGCGGCCCACGCCGAGTTGGGCCAAACGCAACCAACTCACCGACGGTGAGCCGGAGTCGAACGAGCACGGTCACGGCTCGCAACGCACCGGGCCGCCCGCCTCGACCGAGGACGGCGCCGCCGGCTTCCGGGTGCAGTCGGCCGCCGAGCGGGCGCTGCACAACGGCGCCGGTGACGGTGCGCGGTTGGGTCCGCACTTCGACACGTGGTCCACCGTCGAACTCGGCTCGGAGGATCGCTGATGGGAGAGCGCGTTCGTGTCCTGTGGCTCGCCAAGGGCCTGGGGCGCGGTGGTGCCGAGCAGTTGCTGGTCAACTGCGCCCGTCACCTGGACGACGAACGCTACGAGGTCGAGGTCGCCTACGTGTTGCCGTGGAAGGACGCGCTGGTGCCGACGCTGCGCGGGCTCGGCATCACGGTGCACTGCCTGGGCGGCGGGCGGCGTTGGCCGCTGCGGCTGCGCACGCTGGTGCGGGCGCGCGGCTACGGGCTGATCCACACGCACATGCCGGTTCCGGCGGTCGCCGCCCGCGTGGTGGCGGCCGGCGTGCCGATCGTGCACACCGAGCACAACATGTGGCCGCGCTATCGGCGGCCCACCCGGCTCGCCAACGCGTGGACGTACCGGCGCAACAGCGGCGTGATCGCGGTCTCGTCGGCGGTGGCCGACAGCATCGTCCCGGGCCGGCTGCGCCCCGGGGTCAGCCCGACGGTGATCCATCACGGCCCGGACCTCGGCGACGCGTTCGCCGGTCCCGGCGCCCGGGAGCGGGCCCGCCGGATGCTGGACCTGGACCAGGACGCCTTCATCGTCGGCACGGTGGCCAACTTCACGCCCAAGAAAGACCAGTTGGGCCTGCTGGACGCGCATGCCCGGGTCCGCGAGCGGCATGTGGGCGCGCTCCTGGTGCTGATCGGCTCGGGGCCGCTGGAGGCGACCCTGCGCGAGCGGGCCAACCGGCCCGACCTCAAGGGGTCGGTGGTCTTCACCGGCTCGCGCGGCGACGTGCCGACGCTGCTGTCCGCCTTCGACGTGTTCGCGCTGAGTTCGCGTCAGGAGGGGCTGCCGGTCTCGTTGATGGAGGCGATGACGGTGGGCCTGCCGTCGGTGGTGACCGCCGTCGGGGGGATGCCCGAGATCGTCACGGACGGGATCGAGGGCGTGGTGGTGCCGCCGGGTGATCCCCGGGCGTTCGGCGACGCGCTGGCGGCGTTCGCCGCGGATCCGGCGCGCCGGCGGGCGTGCGGCGAGGCGGCGCACAAGCGTTCCGCCGAGTTCGACGTCGCGGGCGCCCAGCGGCGGATCGAGGATGTGTACGCGAGAGTGTTGGAGGGGTCGCGGTGAGTGGGCAGGAACGCGGGAATTCGCCTTTCACCGTCCGGGAGTTGGGCAAACACGACGAGCCCCGGGTGTTGGACCTGCTGGGCACGGCGCTGTCCGGCGGGCCGACCGGAGAGCGCACCTCGGAGTTCTTCCGCTGGAAGCATCGGGACAACCCGTTCGGCGCCAGCCCGGGCCTGGTCGCGGAGAGCGCCGACGGTCGGGTGGTGGCCGTACGGCTCTTCCTGCGCTGGGAGTTCGTCCTCGGCGGCGAGGTGATCCGGGCGGTGCGCGCGGTGGACACCGCCACCCATCCCGACGTGCAGGGCCGCGGCCTGTTCCGCCGGCTGACCACGGATCTGCTGGAGCGGATCGAGGCGGACACCGCGCTGGTGTTCAACACCCCCAACGGCAACAGCCTGCCCGGTTATCTGAAGATGGGCTGGCAGGAGGTCGGGAAGGTACCGATCTCGCTGCACCCGATCCGGCCGCTCGCCTTCGCGCGCGGGCTCAAGGAGTTGCGGGCCTCGGGTGACCTGACCGGCACTTCGAAGACCTGGAACTCGGTGGATCCGGCGGCCCGTTGCCGCTTCCCCAGCGCCCGTCAGTTCTTCTCCGATCCCCGGGCCGCGATCGGCTTCGACGAGCTGGTCGCCGAGGCCGACGCGGGCGACGCGGCGATCGGGCACGACAAGCTGCGCACCGCGCTCACCGGCGACTTCCTGCGCTGGCGCTACGGGGATGCACCGGGCCTGGACTACCGGATCGTCGCCTCCTACAAGAACGGCGAGTTGACCGGCGTGGTGTTCGGTCGGCCGCGCCTGCGCGGGCCGTTGGTCGAGTTCACGCTGTCCCAGATGGTGGTCCGTCCGGGCGATCGGGACACCGCGCGCACCCTGTTCTCCGGGGTGGCCATGTCCGGGTGCGATCACGTCGCGACGCACCTGGCGCGCGGCTCGGAGGCGGCCCGCGCGGCCCGCTACGCGGGCTACGCCACACCGCCGCGCACCGGCATGCTCCTGGTCGCGCGAGCCGTGCACCCGCATCCGATCGACGTCCACGACCTGCGCTCGTGGCAGCTCTCCCTGGGGGACTTGGAGGTGTTCTGACCCCGCGGCCGATGCCGCGCCCGACCGGTCCGAGCCGGTTCCGCGCGCCACCGCCGTCCCGCGTCGCGCCGGTTCGCCGTTCCTGCAAGGAGTTCCGTTGTCGTCCCGACTTGCGTGGTTCACCCGGTGGACGGGTCGTTCGCCGCGGCTGCCGTGGGGTTCGCTGCTCGCGCTCGCCGCCGTGGGTGTCTACGTCTCGGTGTTCGCGTGGGCGATGGAGTATCGCCCCTACGACACCTGGGGCGCGCTGATCGTCTTTCCGCTGCTGCTGACCGTCAGCGTGCCGTTGCTGTCCCGGTTCTCCCGCGACGAGCCGCCGTGGGTACGGCGGTTGGTGATCGGCGCGCTGGTCGCCAAGCTGCTCGCGTGCTTCGCCCGCTACTGGATGTCCTTCGTGCTCTACGAGGGTCGTGCCGACGCGGCGACCTACGACCTGGTCGGGCGGGCCATCGCGCCGCACTTCCGGGACGGCGACTTCACCGTGGACATCGGCCGCAAGGTGATCGGCACCGGCTTCATCATGATCGTCACCGGGATCGTGTACGCGATCGTCGGCCAGTCCCTGCTCGCGGGCTACCTGGTCTACTCGTGGCTCGGGTTCTGGGGGCTGTACCTGTTCTGGCGCGCGTTCAACGTGGCATACCCGGACGGCGATCGACGCCGCTACGGCAAGCTGCTGTTCTTCCTGCCGTCCCTGCTGTTCTGGCCGTCGGGGATCGGCAAGGACACGTGGATGATGTTCACGCTGGGGATGGCCGCCTACGGCGTGGCGCTGCTTCTGGTGCGCAAGCGCGGGGCGTTCGTGTTCCTGATCCTGGGCGCGGTGGGCACCACGATGGTGCGACCGCACGTGACGGTGCTGCTCCTGTGCGGGTTGTGCGTGGGGTATCTGCTGCGCAACCGGCCGCAACAGGCGTCCGCGCTGGGCCCGTTGCGCGCCGCCTTCGGCATCGTGGTGCTCGGGGTGGGCTGCGTGCTCGCGCTCCAGCAGGTGGGCACCTTCTTCGGTACGCCCGGCATCGGCGCCGCACAGGCCAACCAGGTGATCGCCAAGACCCAGACGCAGACCGCGCAGGGCGGTTCGGCCCAGGCGGTGGACGACCAGGCGGCGCTGGCGATCTCGCCGGCCGCGTTGCCGCAGTCGTTGGTGACCGTGCTGTTCCGGCCGTTCCCGTTCGAGGCGCACAACATCCAGGCCCTGGTCGCGTCGCTGGAAGGCGTGGTGTTGATGGGCCTGTTCGTGGTGGCGCTGCCCCGGTTGAAACGTATTCCGGGTCTGCTGATCCGAAGACCCTACGTGGCCTTCGTGATCGTCTACACACTGGTGTTCGCGCTGGCGTTCGCGAACATCCGCAACTTCGGCATCCTCACCCGCGAACGGGTCCAGGTGTTCCCGTTCGTGCTGGTGTTGCTCGCGGTGTCGAAACCGGAACGGACCGAGACCGCGAAGGGCGGCGGTTCGGAGCGGAGACGGCGGCGTGTGCCCGTGCGGCAGACGATGCCGGTCGCGGCCGATTCCGAGTCGGTGGGGACAGGTTCGACGGATCCGGGGTATCCCGGGGAATTCAGGGGGGATGGGACATGGCGATGACCGGCAAGCCGGCGGTGCTCGGCGGAACGGCGCTGTTCGCGGAGGGCCTGCCGCTGACGCGGGTACGGGTGCCCGAGCGGGAGGAGTTGGCGCGGCGCCTGGACACAATTTTGACGGGCGGTCAGCTGACCGACGGGTCCACGGTCCGCGAGTTGGAGGAGGCCGCGGCGGCGCACCTCGAAGTGCCGTATGTGGTGGCGGTGTCCAACTGCACGAGCGGGCTGATGCTCGCGCTCCAGGCGATGGGGGTCAACGGCTCGGTGGCGATGCCGGGCTTCACCTTCTCGGCCACGGCGCATGCGGCGCACTGGGCCGGGGCGGTGCCGGTGTTCGCCGAGGTCGACCCGGACACGCTGACCCTGGACCCGGCCGACGCAGCGAAGTTGCTGGCCGAGTCCGGGGCTTCGGCGCTGATGGCCACGCACGTGTACGGAACCCCGTGTCGGGTCGAGGAGCTGGCCCAGGTCGCCGACGACGCGGGCGTACCGCTCCTCTACGACGCGGCACACGCACTGGGCAGCCGGCGCGCCGGGACCCCGATCGGCGGCTTCGGCGCGGCGGAGGTCTTCTCGCTCAGCCCGACGAAGGTGGTCGTCGCGGGCGAGGGCGGCCTGATCGCGACCCGCGACGAGGGCCTGGCCCAGGCGTGCCGACTGGGGCGCGGGTACGGCAACCCGGGCGACTACGACTGCGTCTTCCCGGGCCTGAACGCCCGGATGTCCGAACTCCACGCGGCGTTGGCCCTGGTCTCCCTGCGGGGCCTGCCGGAGCGGGTACGCACGCGCACCGACCTGGTCGCGACATTCGCGACGGCGATCCGGGACGTCCCGGGTGTGCGGTTGCCGGTACTCGCCGAGGGCGACGTATCGACGTGGAAGGACCTGACGCTGGTGATCGACCCGGAGCCGTTCGGCCTCGACGTCCCCACGCTGGCGCGGGCGCTGAAGGCGGAGGGCATCGACTCCCGCCGCTACTTCCACCCCCCGGTACACCGCCAAAAGGCCTACGCCCACCTGCCGGCGCGGAGTCTGCCGGTAACGGACGACATCGCCGACCGGGTCCTGACACTGCCGTTGTGGTCGCACATGGACACGGCCACGGTCGACACGGTGGCGGAGGCGGTGATCCGTTTGCACGAGCATGCGGCGGAGGTGCGGGCGGTCGGGTAGGGGGTGGGCGGCGGAGGCGAGGTGGAGCGAGGCGGGCGGGGTCGGGTCGGCGGCATTCGCCGGCCGGCCCGGCCCGCCCCCGGCGCGGGCCGGGCCGGGGGGCCGGGGTCGTATCCGACTCGGCTCCGCCGAATCCACCGCCCGGCACCCCGGATCGGGCTCGAACACCGGCTGCGACGCACGCGGGATCACGCGTCGGGCAGAGGGTCTGCCCGATTGGCTCGGCCGCTCCCGGCATCCGTTGCGCTTCTGGTTGCCGGGTGCCGGTGCGGGGTTGGTCCGGCTCGTGGGTGGGCCGCCGCCGGCGTTCGGGGCTCCGAGACTGGGGGCCCGGTGAGGCGGGTGTTTTGCTCGGCGAAAACCGGCCGGCAGCGGCGGGGAGGGTGGGGGGTTGGGTCGGGTCTGCCGGGCGCCTTCCCGAGTGGGCCGGGTGATTTCGGGTGCAGCGGGCGCGTGGTGGGCGTGTGGTGGCGTTGGTTCACGAAACCGGATCCCGTGGGGTTCCGCAGCCTTTGCGTGAAGGAAACCCGCAGTTCAGCGCTACTGGGAGCTGTTTCGGGTGGCTCGGGATCCGGTTTCGAAGCCCACAGGGCACTTTCGGTCTCCTCGTTGGCCTCTGTGACGTCGCAGCACTGCAGTCGATTTCCGCTGCACGAATTCGGTCTCCACGCGGCCGTAAGGGGGTCGAAGGACACGAAACCGGAACTCGACGCCCGACTTCGCCCCCTGCCCCCGCAAAAACTGCAGGTCACCGAAGCTCGAAGCCCAAAACCACCCACCGTGATCCGGTTCCGAACCCCAACTCCCTTCCAAACGCCCCGAACGGCGCCGACCCACTCAGGAAGGCTCCTCGGCGAACCCGACCCGGCCACCCGCCCTCCCGCTGCTGCCGGCCGGTTTCCACCGAGCACCACACCCCCCTCGCCAGGCACCCCGCGTCTCGAAGCCCCGCACGCCGGCGGCGGCCCACCCGACGACTCTGACCAGCCCCGGACCAACCCTCCGCAGCCACAAGCGCGACGCCCGCCGGAAACCACCCGACCCACCCGAGAAACCCCCGGCAGACTCGACCCGACCGCCCACCCGCTGCCGGCCGCCCTTCCGCCGAGCAACGCACCCGCTTCGTCGGAAACCCCACGCCTCTGAGCCCCGCATGTCGGCGGGGCGCGGCCTGCCCCACGACCCACGCCCCGCCCCTCCCCCGAGGGCCTCCCCACCCCCGCGCCGCTCCCCCGGATGGGTCGCCGGGATCGCGGGGGTGCGGTGGGCGGGTGAGCGTGGGGGGATGGGTGTCGGTCGGTGGGTGGTGGTGCTTCGGGGGGTTGCCGCGCTGGTTTTGACCCTGGCCGTGGTCGTGTTGGGCTTGGCCGGGATTGCTCGGAGTACCGTGCTCAATCGGGCCTTCTATCAGGGGGCGCTCGACGACGAGCGGGCCTACAACCGGATGTACGACGAGGTCCTGGTCGATCCGGCCGCCGCCCAGGTCACCCGGGACCTGTTGGCGCGGATGCCCGTGCCGCCGTCGGTGGTGACCGCCAACCTCAAGACCGTGTTGCCGCCCGCGACCCTGCGCGGCATCGTCGACACGCAGATCGCCAACACGATCGGCTACCTGCGCGGCGAGCAGCCCAAGTTGCGGCTGGTCCTGGATCTGCGGCCGATCCTGGCCAACGTCGGCGGCGTCGCCGAGTTGTACCTCGGGGACCTGATCGCCAACGTGCAGGGCCACCCCTCCGCCGACTTCGCCGCGTTTCGCGAGGGCCTGGACGCCGCCCTCGACGACCTCGCCGCGGGCCGCCGGCCGGCCGACTTCCCCACCTTCGTGCTGGATGCCCCGAGCATGGCCGCCACCACCGACGCCCTGGTCGCGGTGGTGCCGGCCGACGCCCGGCCCGGGGTGCGCGTCCAGGTGACCGCGGCGCTGGCCACCGGCGACATCGCGGGAGCGCTCGCCGTGGTCGGGCCGTACGTGCTGGGCGGCGGCGCCGGTTCGGCCTCCTCCGACCTGGCCGCGCGCACCGACGACGGGCAATGGGACGTGCTCCCGGACCTGCGCCACGCCGGCCTGAACCTGAGCGGCGTCTCCACCGCCCGCGGCTTCACCAAACCGGCCCTCGGCCCGATCCAGACGCTGACCACCGTGCTCGGCATCGCCGCCGTGGCCCTGCTGTGGCTCACCGGGCCCCGTTCATGGACCCGCCGCGTGCCCGTGATCGGCTGGTCCCTGGCCGTCGGCGGAGTGCTGACCGGCGCGCTGGTCCTGCTCGTCCGCGACCGGCTGCCGGACGTACTGGCCCACCCGTCGCCCACCTGGCCGCATTCGGTGAACACGCTGGTCACCGACGTCCAGCGGTCCGCAATCTCCTCGCTCACCCGCGTCGGCCTGTTCGTCGCGCTGGTCCCCCTCGTACTCGGCCTGCTCCTGGTCGCCGGCGCCTGGAGCTGGCGTCGCGCCGCCGCTCGCCGGGCCCTGGCCCTGCCCCCGCGCCACCGCATCGCGCTCGCCGCGACCGTGGCCGCGTTCACCGTCGCGGCCCTGGCCCTGGGCGCCACCGTGGTCCCCGTCGCGGCGGGCAAGAAGGAGGAGCCGCACTGCCTGGGGTCGATCGAACTGTGCGAGCTGCGCTACGACGAGGTCGCCTACCTGACCACGCACAACGCCATGGCGAGCACCGCCGACCGGTTCATCGGCCCGCTCCAGGACCCGGACATCACCGCGCAGCTCAACGCGGGCGCGCGCGGCCTGCAACTGGACACCTACACCTGGGAGCAGCCCGACCAAGTGCAGCCCCGGCTCAGCGTCTCCAGCTTCGCGCCGGACATGCAGGCCGAGGTGTTGCGGCTGATCGACCTGGCCAACCCGCCGCGCCCGGGCCTGTGGTTGTGCCACGCGCTGTGTCGCGCGGGCGCGATCCCGCTGGCCCCGACCCTGCGCGAGATCGGCGCCTGGCTGGACGACAACCCGGGTGAGGTGGTGACGCTGATCCTGCAGGACGACATCACCGGGGAGCAGACCGAACAGGCGTTCCGTGAGGCGGGCGTGGAGCGGCTGCTGTTCACGCCGTCCACGGACCCGGCGGCGAAGTGGCCGAAGCTGGGCGACATGGTCCGCGACGGGAAACGCCTGGTGGTGTTCGCCGAGCGGGCCAGTGGTCCGGCGCCGTGGTACCGCAACTTCTACCAGTACGGCATGGAGACCCCGTTCACCTTCCTCACCCCCGCCGACATGTCCTGTGTGCCCAACCGGGGCGGCACCGACAAGCGGCTGTTCCTGATGAACCACTTCATCACCAACCTGGGCGGCAGCCGGTTGGACGCCGGGCAGGTCAACGCGCGCCAATACGTGCTCGACCGGGCCCGCGCGTGCGAGGCGCAGCGCGGGCGACCGGTGAACTTCGTCGCGGTGGACTACGCGACGATCGGCGACGCGGCGGGGGCGGTCGAGGAGATGAACGCCACCCGCGCCCGGTCGCGATGACCCACTCCCGGGGTCCCGCGCGACCCGACGAAGTCCCGCGGGACACGCGTCAGTCGAGTTGCCCGGCAAGTAGCTCGGCGAGGTCGGCGACGCGCTCCGGTGTCAGCGTCTCCGACGAGACGTACATCGCCGCCGCGCCCGGCCCGCTCACCCGCAGCCGTACAGCCGCGACGTGCCCGTTGCCGACCGGGATCACCCGCTGCGGCTCGCCCGTCCCGATGTCGTCGGAGAACGGACCCAGGATCGCCGCCTTCGCATCGGAGTCGCGCTGGATCACCGGCAGCGCCATGCTCAGCGGGAAGCCGCGCCGGGAGCCGTACGTGCCCACGTCGATCTTGTCGGCGCCAATGCGGTAGGAGCAGGTCAGCGCGACGCCGTTGACCCGCTGGACCGGGGTGAGGTTCGACTGCGGGTCGCGGGCCGCCGCCTCGTCGTCGGACCACCCCTCGGCGCCGGACGCGGCCGGTTCGCCGGGGGCGACCGCGCCGTCGATGTGGGCCTTGCGGGCCGCGGCGGCGACGTCGTACCGGACCGGGCACACGGTGCCGTGCTCTCCGATCGGCCGGACCTGCTGTCGGAACTTCTCCACGTTCAGGCGTTTGCCGGACCCGCCGGGACCGTCGTCGCCGCCGCACGCGCTCGTCGCGGTGATGACCAGTGCCCCCGTCGCGAGCACGGCGAGGGTACGACCTCGGATGTGCTGCCAATCGATCATGCGGGCAGCGTACCGACGCCGGGGGCGCCCGGGGTCAGCTCATCGGATAGACCTCGAAGGCGGCGCCGAACCGGGTGCCCAGGCGCGCGCCGGCTGCCCGGCCCATGCCCTCCAGGAACTCCGCCGCGTCGGCCATCTGATGGTCCTGCCCCAGGCCGGCGAGGTAGGCCGTGTGCGCCTCCAGCGAGGCCACGCCCGCGGCGAAGTCCTCGGTGGTGTCCACCGCGTGGCCGGACTCCGGCGACCCGTTCGCCCACACCGCACGCACGCCGCCCCACGGCTGGTGTCCCTCGTCGATCAGTTCGCGGAAGACCCAGCGGTTGCCCGCGTCGCGCACCGCGTCCACCACGGCACGGCCGACCGCGATGTGGTCCGCCTGGTTGAGGAACGCGCCTCCCCAGGTGTCCCGGAAGTTGCCGGTGATCACGATCTCCGGGCGGTGCCGGCGGATCACCCGGGACAGGTCGCGGCGCAGCGGCAGCCCGTACTCGACCACGCCGTCGGGGTGGCCGAGGAATTCGACCGTGTCCACGCCGACGATCCGCGCGGATTCGACCTGTTCGGCCTCGCGCAGCGGGCGACACTTGTCCGGCTCCAGGCCGTCGATGCCGGCCTCGCCGCTGGTGACCATGACGTACGTGATCCGCTTGCCCTGACGGGCCCAGCGGGCGATCGCGGCGGCGGCGCCGTATTCGAGGTCGTCGGGGTGCGCGACGATGGCCAGCGCGCGCTCCCAGTCCTCGGGCAGCTTCTCGTACGGTTCGGGCCGGGACTCGGTGGTCATTCGGATGGTCCTTCCGGGGTGGCCGTTTCGGCCGGGTGGTACGCGGACTCGGCCATCTTCACATCGGGCGGCCTGCCACGGCCCGCTTCGCGGCGGCCGATAGGATTCGTATCCTCATGAGCGCCACGATCGTCGTCAAAGAGCTTGCCGCCGGACACGGTGACCGTGTCCTGTTCTCCGGACTGGACCTGGTGATCGCCCCCGGCGACGTCGTGGGCCTGGTCGGGGTCAACGGCGCGGGCAAGTCCACCCTGTTGCGGCTGCTGGCCGGCCTGGCCGCGCCGGAGGCGGGTTCGGTACAGCTGTCGCCGCCGACCGCGTCGGTGGGCCACCTGCCGCAGGAGCCGGAGCGGCGGCCGGGCGAGACGGTGCGCGCGTTCCTGGCCCGCCGCACCGGCGTCGCCGCCGCCCAGGCCGCGCTCGACGCCGCGACCGAGGGGCTGGTCGAGGGTCGCGCGGGGGCGGACGACGAGTACAGCGTGGCGCTGGATCGTTGGCTGGACCTGGGTGGCGCGGACCTGGAGGAGCGGGCCGAGGAGGTCGCAGCGGAACTGGGCCTGGCGGTGGACCTCGATCGGGAGATGACCGCGCTGTCCGGCGGCCAGGCGGCCCGCGCGGGGCTGATGTCGCTGCTGCTCAGCCGCTACGACGTGTTCCTGCTCGACGAGCCGACGAACGACCTGGACCTGGACGGTCTGGACCGGTTGGAGAAGTTCGTCACCGGGCTGCGTGCGGGCACCGTGGTGATCAGCCACGACCGCGAGTTCCTGGCCCGCACGGTGGACCGGGTGGTCGAGCTGGATCTGGCCCAGCAGCAGGTGCGCAGCTTCGGCGGCGGCTACGACGCCTATCTGGCCGAGCGCGAGGTGGCCCGCCGGCACGCCCGCGAGGACTACGAGGAATACGCCGACAAGCGCGGCGACCTCGAGGCCCGGGCCCGGATGCAGCGCGGGTGGATGGACAAGGGCACCCGCAACGCACGGCGCAAGTCCACGGACAACGACAAGATCAGCCGCAAGACCCGGGCCGAGGCGAGCGAGAAGCAGGCGTCCAAGGCCCGGCAGACCGAGCGCATGATCGAACGCCTCGACGTGGTCGAGGAGCCGCGCAAGGAGTGGGAGCTGCGGATGGAGATCGCCGCCGCCCCACGCGCGGGCGCGGTGGTGGCCACGCTGAACGGCGCGGTGGTCGAGCGCGGCGGGTTCACACTGGGTCCGGTGACGCTGCAGATCGACTGGGCGGACCGGGTCGCGATCACCGGCGCGAACGGCGCGGGCAAGTCGACGCTGCTCGCGGCGCTGCTCGGGCGCACCGAGTTGACGGCGGGTCAGGGCTCGCTCGGCTCGGGGGTGGTGGTGGGCGAGGTGGACCAGGCGCGCGGGTTGTTCCTGGGCGACCGGCCGCTCCTGGACGCGTTCTGCGCGCTGGTCCCGGATCTGTTGCCGGCCGATGTCCGCACGCTGCTGGCCAAGTTCGGGCTCAAGGCGGCGCATGTGCTGCGCCCGGCCGCGACGTTGTCCCCGGGTGAGCGCACCCGGGCGGCGTTGGCGCTGCTCCAGGCCGAGGGGGTCAACCTGCTGGTCCTGGACGAGCCGACGAACCACCTGGACCTGCCCGCGATCGAGCAGTTGGAGTCGGCGTTGGAGTCGTACGCCGGAACCCTGCTCCTGGTCACCCACGACCGCCGGATGCTGGACGCGGTCCGCACCACCCGCCGGTTGCGGGTGGCCGACGGCCGGGTCACCGAGGTCTGATCCGGCATCGGGGCGGGGCACCGCCTCCGGGTCGGTCCGCGGCTCGACGCGGTCGTGGACCCGGTATCGACCGTGGCCCGCCAACCGCCCATGATCCATCGTTAGAATCAGCAGCCATGAGCGAACTGCCGCCGGGCGCGAACCAATCCTTGCCGGTCGGCGTCGTGCGGGTACGGGTGCCCGGGCCGTTCGACATCTCCGCGCTGATCACGGGTGAGGACCGACGGGTGTCCGGCGACGCCGACTTCGTCTTCTTCAACCAGGTGTCCGCGCCCGGGGTACGGCTCGGCGGCGACACCGTCACCGTGGATCCCACCGGCCTGCGGGCGGGCGCGACGCGGGTGACCGTGGTGGTCAGTCCGGCCGACACCACGCACACCCTCGGCGAGCTGCCGCCGCCGGCGATGACGCTCACCGGTGCGAGCGGCACGCTGCTCGCGCGGTTCACCCCGCCGCGACCACGCACCGAGACGGTGTTGTTGCTCGCCGAGATCTATCGGCGCGGCGCGCAGTGGAAGGTGCGCGCGCTCGGTCAGGGCTACGCGGACGGCCTCGCGGGCATCGCCCGGGACTTCGGCGTCGACGTCGAGGAGGAGACGCAAACCCCGTCCGGCCTCTCCGAGTTCCAGCGCGGCGTGGTCGAGCTGACCAACGTCGAGCGGGCCCGACACGGTCTGCGTCCGCTCGCGCCGCAGCCGCAACTGACCTCGTGCGCTCAGGCGTTCAGCGCGGACATGATCACCCGGGCGTTCTTCTCGCACACCGATCCGGACGGCCGCGAGCCGTGGGACCGGGCGATCGCGGCGGGTTACCTGTACAGCCGGATAGGGGAGAACATCGCCTGCGGCCAGCGCAGCCCGGCCGAGGTGGTGCAGGGGTGGATGGACAGCCCCGGGCATCGCAAGAACATCCTCACCGCGGAGTTCACCGAAATCGGTGTCGGATATGTCACCGGCGGCACCTACGGCACGTCCTGGACCCAGGTCTTCGGCACCCCGCGCTGACCCGTTCCGGGATGGGCCGGCGGTCTCCCCGTTGACCCGAATGGGTATAAAGACGATGCCGGGATCGACGTCGGCGGGAGTGGTGCGCTCCGTGTGCGGGCACCGGGGCACCCTCTCGGGTCGAACCGGCAACCGGGTGCGAGGAGGCCCGATGACGGTGCGTCATACTCGGTTGTTCGAGGCGAGGGAGATCACGTGCAGCTTGAGTTGGATCCGCCGTACGGCGTAGGGCCGATCAAGATCGGCATGTCCATGGACGAGGCAGAGACCGCTCTGCGCGAACTCGGAGGAGATCTGTCGGGGCGCACTCGTGGGTTCGCCCACTTCGGTGCGGACCTCTCGATTCATGTGGTGAGCGACAAGGACGGACTGGTCGAGGCGATCGAGGTACACCGGTCCGAGGACGATTTCGCCGACACTGTGCTGTGTCTGGGTATCGACGTCTTCGGCACACCGGCCGTCGACGTCACCCGACTGCTCGGCGAACTGACACCCGTCCGGGTGGAGACCGAAGGCGCGTCGCTGGTGGCCCCGGAACTGCTGGTGGCCCTGTGGCAGCCGTTCGTGCCCGGACACGGCAACAACAACGGCGTGGTCGGCGAGGGCCTGTACTTCCGCACCGCCCTGGTCGCCGGCCCCGGGTACTACGACAAGAGCGGGCAACACCGGGCGATCCACGCCGGGTGAGCCCGACCCCCTGAGCGATCGGCTCGCAAGACGGGAACACGACGAGCCGAAGTCGTGGATCTTCGCCGAGAAGTGGCTCGGCGGGGTCCACGACCTCGTCGGCCGACGCTACGGCCGCCCGAACTCCGCCGCCCGGTGTGTGAACTCGCCACCCGGGCCGACAGGGCGGCCGTGACGCGGTGGACAGGGGTCTGCGACGGTAGGCGGGGCCACGGCCCTTCCGGGCCCGCGCCGCAACCCCGGGACCCTTCGTGGACCCGGGGGCCGCCTCGCTCAGACCCGGTTGCCCAGCAGGCCGTTCAGGACCGCGGCACCCTGGGGCGCGTCGGACACGGTGACCACGAACTCGCGTCCGGAGACGAGGGTGAGCGTCAGGGCCTCGCCGGAGCGCTGCACGACCCCGGTCGCCCTCGACTTGATCCGGTATCCCCAGCCGCCGAACTCGCGCAGCGCCCGGACCTCGCGGTGTCCGGCCCTGCGGATCTCGCTCAGCGGTACCCGCTTGCGCGGCCACGGCAGCAACCCGAACTCGACGGTCAGCCCGCGTTGGTCGGCGTGCACCCGCACTACCGACAGGAACGCGCACAACACCGCTCCGCCCAGGAGCCCGATGCCCGAGCCGATGAAGCCGTACATGACGCTGACCACGGCAGAGGCCACCACGAAGGCCCCGGTCAGGCCCACCATGACGGGTGAAACGGCGGTTTTGCTCCAGGACGAATGTACGAACGACGACATGGGATCCCTCTGCTGCCCGGTATCGCTGCCCTTGCCGTCCCGACGATATGCCGGCTCCCGCAAGCTGCGGGAGCCGGCATCAAGTCAGCGCGCCGCCAAGATCCGGCCGCTGACCTCACCGAATCCGAGACGCGTGCCGTTCGGGCCGGGGGCGGTGGCGGTGATCGTGACCTCGTCGCCGTCCTCCAGATAGGTCCGGCTCGATCCGTCCGGGAGCTTGAGGGGGTTCTCGCCGTTCCAGGTGATCTCGATCAGCGCGCCGCGCTCACCGACCTCGGGCCCGCTGACCGTGCCGGAGGCGAACAGGTCGCCCGGGCGCAGCGAGGCGCCGTTGACGGTCATGTGCGCCAGTTGCTGCGCGGCGGTCCAGTACATCGACGCGAACGGCGGCCGGGAGATCACGTGTCCGTTGAGCCGGACCTCCATGCTCAGGTCGAGCCCCCACGGCTCGGCAGCGCGGTCGTCCAGGTAGGGCAGTGGCTCGACGTCGCGCGCGGGGGGTGCCACGCGCGCGGCGTCGAGTGCTTCGAGCGGCACGATCCACGGCGACACCGAGGTGGCGAACGACTTGCCCAGGAAAGGGCCCAGCGGGACGTACTCCCACGCCTGGATGTCGCGTGCGGACCAGTCGTTGAGCAGGCACACGCCGAACACGTGGTCGGCGAAGTCGCCGAGGCCGACCGGGGTGCCCAGCTCGGAGCCCGCGCCGACGACGAAGCCGACCTCGGCCTCGATGTCGAGGCGCCGGGTGGGCCCGAAGGACGGCACCGCGTCGGTCGGCGCCTTGCGCTGTCCGCTGGGGCGCACGATCGGGGTGTGCGAGACCACGACGGTGCCCGCGCGGCCGTGGTAGCCGATCGGCAGGTGCTTCCAGTTCGGGCTCAGCGGCTCGGTGCCGGGTCGGAAGATCCGGCCGAGGTTGCTCGCGTGGTGTTCGGAGGCGTAGAAGTCCACGTAGTCGGCCGGCTCGAAGGGCAGCCGCAGCACCACGTCCCGGCGCGGAATCAGGTGCGGTTCGACGCTCGCCCGCAGGCTCGGGTCGGTCAGCCAGGTGGTGATCGCGGCCCGTACGCCGCGCCAGGTCGCTCGCCCGGCGGCCATCAGCGCGGTCAGGCTCGGCGCGTCCAGCACGGCCGACACCTCGGCGCTCGCGCCGACCGCGTGCGCGGCGGCACCGGCGTCGAGCACGAAGTCGCCGATGGCCACCCCGACGCGCGGCCGGTCCGGCTCGTGGTCGGTGGTGAACACGCCGTAGGGCAGGTTGTCGATGCCGTAGCCCGAGTCGGTCGGCAGCGGGACCCAGGTGCTGGGCATGAGGTGCGGCTCCTCGTGGGATCGGTCGCGGTGGTGCGGGCTAGCGCGTGTGCGGGGGTTGGCCGAGCAGGCCGAGCGTGAGCGCGTCCTGGAGCGGCTCGGCGACGCTACAGGTTCCGTACGAGGTCAGGTAGCCGCGCAGGCGGGTGCGCTCGGGCACGGTGAGTCCGTGCGCCATGCGGGTGAGTTCGGCGCTGTCGCGGATGGCCAGCAGGTCCGCGAGCGCGTCCGGTTCGGCGCCGGCGACGGCGTGGTGGGTGGCGAGCATCAGGTTGAGGTAACCGTGGTGCTCGAAACCCGTGGTCGGGTCGGTGTGCCGCACGGCGTTGTGCAGCCCGGCCGTGACCTTGAACGGCATTTCGCGGACTCGGCACGCGTGTACGAACGCGGCCAGTTCGGCCTCGTTCGGGAACGCGTGCGCGGCGGTGCCGCCGGTGCGGAACTTGGGCCGCCCGTACGTGCCGGCGAGATTGTCCAGGTCTGCGTCGAGGCCCGCGCCTTTGAGAACCTCGACGTAGCCCGCCGTCATCTCCGGCAGGTGTTCGTGCAGCGCTGCGACCGCCTTGCCGATCTCGCCGTCGCCGGCGACCTCGATGCCCTCCAGGAGCAACCCGGGGGTGTCCAGGATGGTGCGTACCGCGGGCCCCACCGTGGCCGGCCCGCCGGGCGCCACGAGCACCACGCGCAGCGGCGCCTCGGGATCGGCGAGCGCGATCAGGTCGGGCAGGTGCGCGACGCCGACCAGGAAGTGCCGGACGAAGTCGGCGAACCATTCGGTGCGGTAGACGCGGTGTGCGGGTACCGCCTCGGCCATCGGGGCGTTTCCGGGCGGGAACAGCGCCGCGTCGTCCCACAACCCCGCGAACAGCGGCACTTCGGGCCCTGCGGCGTCCGTGTTCGTGCCCGTGCTCATGTCCGCGGCGCCTTTCCGGCCCAGGTCCACGCGTAGGCCGGGTCCTCGCTCGCGAGGCCCCCCTCGCCGACGCCCAGGGGCCGGAACGTGTCCACCATGACCGCCAGTTCGTCGAAGAACTCGATGCCGATGCTGCGCTCGTAGGCGCCGGGCTGCGGCCCGTGCGCGTGTCCGCCCGGGTGCAGCGAGATCGACCCCTGGCCGATCCCGGAGCCCTTGCGGGCCTCGTAGTTGCCTCCGCAGTAGAACATGACCTCGTCCGAGTCCACGTTGGAGTGGTAGTACGGCACCGGGATCGACAGCGGGTGGTAGTCCACCTTGCGCGGCACGAAGTTGCAGATCACGAACCCCTGGCCCTCGAACACCTGGTGCGCGGGCGGTGGTTGGTGGATCCGGCCGGTGATCGGCTCGAAGTCGGAGATGTTGAACACGTACGGGTACAGGCACCCGTCCCAGCCCACCACGTCGAACGGGTGCGTGGGGTACACGTAGCGGGTGCCGGCGATCTCGCCGCCCAGGCCGCGGTGCTTGACCAGTACCTCGACGTCGGTGCCCTCGGCAAGGAGCGGCTGTACGGGCCCGCACAGGTCGCGCTCGCAGAACGGCGCGTGCTCCAGGAGCTGGCCGAACCGGGAGAGGTAGCGCTTGGCGGGCGCGATGTGCGAGTTGGCCTCGATGCAGTACGCGCGCAGCGGCTCGTCGCCGCTCGGCACCCACCGGTGGGTGGTGGCGCGCGGCAGGATCACGTAGTCGCCGGGGCCGACGGTCAGCGCGCCGAAGACGGTCTCCACCGTCCCCGAGCCCGACTCGACGTAAACGCACTCGTCGCCGAGCGCGTTGCGGTACAGCGGGGAGGTGCTGCCGGCGACCACGTAGGAGATCCGCACGTCGGCGTTGCCGAGTACGAGCCGGCGGCCGGTGACCGCGTCGACGGCCTTCCACTCGTTGTCCGCGAACAGGTCGTGCAGCTTGAGGTGGCGGGGCTTGAGCGGGTGGTTGGCGGTGACCGTCTGGTCCGGGACCTCCCACACCGTCGCGTCGGCGATGGCCGAGGGGATCGCGCGGTGGTAGAGCAGCGAGGAGTCGGACGTGAAGCCCTCCTCGCCCATCAGCTCCTCGTAGTACAAGCCGCCGTCCGGGCGGCGGTGCTGGGTGTGCCGCTTGGGCGGCACCTCGCCCACGCTGCGGTAGTACGCCATGACTGCCCGACTCCTCCGTCCGCTCCCCGCGCCCTGTGCGCGGCGCCGCCGTCCCCGCCCGTGTATCGGTCCGCCCGGCCGTGCCGGCCGGGCGGACGCGTCGCGGCCTAGAGGTTGCCGCGGCGCTCCTGCTCGCGCTCGATCGCCTCGAACAGCGCCTTGAAGTTCCCCTTGCCGAAGCCGAGCGAACCGTGCCGCTCGATCAGCTCGAAGAACACGGTGGGCCGGTCCTGGACGGGCTTGGTGAAGATCTGGAGCAGGTAGCCGTCCTCGTCGCGGTCGACCAGGATCTTGAGTTCGCGCAGCGTCTCGACCGGTACCCGGGTCTCGCCCGCCCACTCCCCCAGGGTGTCGTAGTAGCTGTCCGGGGTGGACAGGAACTCGACGCCCATCTCGCTCATCGCGCGCACCGAGGCCACGATGTCGTTGGTGGCGAGCGCGATGTGCTGTACGCCGGGGCCGCCGTAGAACTCGAGGTATTCGTCGATCTGCGACTTCTTGCGGCTGATCGCGGGCTCGTTGAGCGGGAACTTCACCCGGTGGTTGCCGCTGGTGACGACCTTGGACATGAGCGCGGAGTATTCGGTGGCGATGTCGTCGCCGATGAACTCCTTCATGTTGGTGAAGCCCATGACGCGGTTGTAGAAGGACACCCACTCGTCCATCTTGCCCAGCTCGACGTTGCCCACGCAGTGGTCGATGGCCTGGAAGTAGCGCTTGGGGTGCGCGGCGGGCTTGCCGCGGAACAGCGGCTCGGCGGCGACGAAGCCGGGCAGGAACGGGCCCTTGTAGGCGGAGCGGTCCACCAGCGTGTGCCGGGTCTGGCCGTAGGTGGCCAGGACCGCGCTGCGCACGGTGCCGTGCTCGTCGCTGTCGTCGTGCGGCTCGACCAGGACGGTGGCGCCGTGCTCGCGGGCGTAGGCGATCGCCTTGTCCACGTCCGGGACCTCGATGGCCAGGTCGGCGACGCCGTCGCCGTGGGCGTGGGTGGCGGCGCCGATCTCGGTGCCGGCGTGTACCTCGCCGGTGATCACGAAGCGGGCCTTGCCGGAGACGAGGACGTACTCGGCGGCGTCGCGGGAGCCGGTCTCGGGACCGCGGTAGGCGACGCAGGTCATCCCGAACGCGGTGGAGTAGTAGTGCGCGGCCTGTTTGGCGTTGCCCACGAAGAACCGGACGTGGTCCATCGCGATGACGGGGAAGGGGTCGCCCGCCGGGTCGTGCTCGACGGCGCCGACGAGGACGTCGGTGTCTTCCAGGGTGTTGAAGGTGCTCATGACGGGCGATCCCCTCGGGAAGGAACGGATGCCGGAAGTACACTTCCGCTGGCAACATCTGACAACATCTCGGCCGGGAGCTATACAGATTGCTTAGGTGAGAGAGCCATATGCGAGACGATCTTCAGGATTCGCGCATCACACTGGACGAGTTGGACGTACGTCTCATTCGGGCGGGCCGGCAACATCCGCGCGCCGGCATGCTGGAGCTGTCCCGGTTGATCGGGGTCTCCCGCGCCACCGTCCAGGCCCGGCTGGACCGGATGGAGGCGGCCGGAGTGATCACCGGCTACGGCCCCGAGGTGGATCTGGTCGCCGCCGGATACCCGGTCCTGGCCTTCGTCACACTGGAGATCGCCCAGGGCGGCCTGTCGGGCGTGGCCACCGCACTGGCCGCGGTCCCCCAGGTGCTGGAGGCGTACGGCACCACCGGCATCGGCGACGTGCACTGCCGCATCGCCGCCACGTCGAATCAGGACCTGCAACAAATCCTGATCGACATCAACCGCATCCCCGAGGTGGTCCGCACCACGAGCGTCATCGCCCTGTCGGAGGTGGTCCCCATGCGCACCCTCCCCTTGCTAGAAGCCCAAAACCGCCCCCGCCCCAGCCGAGTCCCCGCCTTCCGCGACCACTCGGCGCAGCCGGCGATCGGTGGCCGGGATCAGCGGCCGGAACGCGGGGAGTGATCCTCGGGCTGTGCACCGCCGTACGTCGGAGGGGCGGCTCGATACGGGGGAAAATCGCTCTCGCCCCCGGGCACCGGATCGCTTGTGCCCGAACCGGTCGCGACCGGCCGAGCCGCGCCGGAAATGCCCCGAAACCGGATGGTCCCGCCATCGCTCGCCCGGACCGCTTCTGAGGACAGGCGCACCGCCGTCGACCGGAAACACCACGACCGCGTCACGAGGCCACGTCACGTGGAGGTCGGATGACTCGGCATGACCGAGAGGCGATGCAGACGGTAGTCGTCGCACGCGCGTGCGTGAGGACGACCTCGCCTTCCCGGTGGGGCTGCGCGACAGCGGGGTGGGTGGGACGGGAGAATGGCGGGGGATGGTTGGTGATGATGTGGATCGGGACGTGACGATGTCGGTGTCTGGGCAGCAGGGTTCGGAGCAGGGTGCGCAGGAGGATGTGCATCGGCTGATCGCCGAGGAGCTCGGGGTTCGGGAGGGGCAGGTCAGGGCGGCCGTCGAGTTGCTCGACGGGGGTGCGACCGTGCCGTTCATCGCCCGCTACCGCAAGGAGGTGACCGGGACCCTCGACGACACGCAGTTGCGTACGCTCGAGGAACGGCTGCGCTACCTGCGGGAGTTGGCCGAGCGTCGGGTAGCCGTGCTCGCCGCGATCGAGGCGCAGGGCAAGTTGGACGACGCGCTGCGGGCGCAGATCATGGCGGCCGATTCGAAGGCTCGCCTCGAGGACATCTACCTCCCGTACAAGACCAAGCGCCGGACCAAGGCGCAGATCGCCCGCGAGGCCGGCCTCGAACCGCTGGCGCTCGGGTTGCTGGGCGACCCGTCGCGTGATCCGGTCGCCGCGGCCGGGGCGTTCGTCGACCCGGACAAGGGTGTCGCCGACGCGCAGGCGGCGTTGGACGGTGCCCGCGCGATCCTGGTCGAGCGGTTCGCCGAGGACGCCGACCTGATCGGCGCGCTGCGCGAGAAGATGTGGACGCGCGGGCGCGTGGTGGCCAAGGTGCGCGAGGGCAAGGAGGAGGCGGGCGCCAAGTTCGCCGACTACTTCGACTTCGCCGAGCCGTTCACCCGGCTGCCGTCGCACCGGATCCTGGCGATGTTCCGGGGCGAGAAGGAGGACGTCCTCGATCTGACGCTGGCCCCCACCGCGGACGCGGCCGAGGAGGGTGACGGTCCGACCGAATACGAGCGGGCGATCGCGCACACCTTCGGGATCACCAACCGCGACCGCCCCGCCGACAAGTGGCTCGCGGACACCGTGCGCTGGGCGTGGCGCACCCGGATCCTGGTGCACCTGGGCATCGACCTGCGCGGTCGGCTGCGCCAGGAGGCCGAGGACGAGGCGGTCCGGGTGTTCGCCGCCAACCTGCGCGACCTGCTGCTGGCCGCGCCGGCCGGCACCCGCGCCACGATGGGCCTCGACCCGGGCCTGCGTACCGGGGTCAAGGTCGCGGTGACCGACGACACCGGCAAGGTGGTGGCGACCGAGACGATCTATCCGCACGAGCCGCGCCGCCGCTGGGACGAGTCGATCGCCACGCTCGCGCGCCTTGCCGCCGCCCACCGGGTGGACCTGATCGCGATCGGCAACGGCACCGCCTCGCGCGAGACCGACAAGCTGGCCGCCGAACTGATCGCCAAGCACCCCGAGTTGGGCCTGACCAAGGTGATGGTCTCCGAGGCCGGCGCCTCGGTGTACAGCGCCTCGGCCTTCGCCTCGCAGGAACTCCCGGACCTGGACGTGTCGTTGCGCGGCGCGGTGTCGATCGCCCGGCGGCTCCAGGACCCGCTGGCCGAGTTGGTCAAGATCGACCCCAAGTCGATCGGCGTGGGCCAGTACCAACACGACCTGTCCGAGCTGAAGTTGTCGAGGTCGCTCGACGCGGTGGTCGAGGACTGCGTGAACGCGGTCGGCGTGGACGTCAACACCGCCTCGGCGCCGCTGCTCACCCGGGTATCCGGGATCGGCGCGACGCTGGCCGAGAACATCGTGCAACACCGGGACGCGAACGGGCCGTTCAAGACCCGGCGCGACCTGAAGAACGTGGCGCGGCTCGGCCCGAAGGCGTTCGAGCAGGCGGCAGGCTTCCTGCGGATCCCGGCCGGCGACGACCCGCTGGACGCCTCCTCCGTGCACCCCGAGGCCTATCCGGTGGTGCGCCGGATCGTGGCGGCGGCCGGTGGCGACGTCCGCACCCTGATCGGCGCGGCGCCGAAGTTGCGCGCGCTGGACCCGAAGGCGTTCACCGACGAGAAGTTCGGGCTGCCGACGGTCACCGACATCCTGCGCGAGTTGGAGAAGCCGGGGCGCGACCCGCGGCCGGCGTTCAAGACGGCCACCTTCAAGGAGGGCGTCGAGAAGTTGTCCGACCTGCGGCCCGGGATGCTCCTGGAGGGCGTGGTCACGAACGTGGCCGCGTTCGGCGCGTTCGTGGACGTCGGCGTGCACCAGGACGGCCTGGTGCACGTGTCGGCGATGTCGAAGACGTTCGTGAGCGACCCGCACGACGTGGTCAAGTCGGGGGACGTGGTGCGGGTCAAGGTGCTCGACGTGGACATCCCGCGCAAGCGCATCTCGTTGACGCTGCGGCTGGAGGACGAGGCGGCCGAGCGCGGGGGGCGCGACGGGCGGTCGTCCGGGGACGGGCGCCAAGGGGGTTCGCGACAGGGGCAGGGGGGTTCGCGGCAGGGCCAGGGTCAGGGCGGCTCCCGGCAGGGGCAGGGCGGCGGTGGGGGCGGCGGCGGCCAGGGGCGCCGCGGCGCGCCGCCGAAGCAGAGCCGTGGGTCGCAGCCGCCCGCCGCCGGTGGCGGCGCCATCGCGGACGCGCTGCGGCGGGCCGGACTGGTCGAGTAGGCGCGGTTGTTCGGCTGACCGTGCGTGCGCGCCGGGTGGGCCTTCGGGCCTGCCCGGCGCGCACGCGGTTCGCCGGTCCCCGGCCCGCGCACGGTACCCGCGCCGCGTACGGGCGCGTCGGGCGTCAACCCGCCTGGGCCGCCGGCGGCACCAGCGCCCGGAGTACCGACACGCGGGTCACCCCGTATTCGGCCAGCAGGTCGGCCACCACGCCCGGGCCGGACGTGAGCGCGAGCAGGATGTGCTCGTCGCCGATGTGCTTGTCCCCGCGCTCCAGCGCCTCCCGCAGCGACTTCTCCAGCACCCGCTTGGCCCCCTCCGTGAACGGCCCGGGTGCCGAGCGACCGCCGAACGGCCACACCCGCCGGCGTCGCGGCCCCATCGCCAACGCGCCCTCGCCGTGCACCTGTTCGACCCTGGCCACGATCTCGTCCACGTCGATCCCGAGGTCGGCGAGCGCGGCCTGGTCGGCGGACGACACCCCGCCGCGCCGGCGCGCCCGGGCCAGCGCCTCCATCACCTCGTCGCGATGGGCGACGAATCCGATCGTCGCCAGCGCGACGGCCGCCGGCGTACCCTGCCCGTCCAGCAACGCCGCGAGCATGTGCTCCTCCCCCACCTCGCCGGCCTCGGCCCGTCGCGCGTGTTCGCCCGCACCACGCACAACGGCGCGGGCGTCGCCGGTGAACCTCTCGAACATCAGTTCCTCCCGTGCTTCTTGTGCACTGCCTGACGGCTTACTCCCAACTCGGCGGCGATCTCCTGCCACGACCAGCCCTGCACACGTGCGCTGCGCACCTGCACGGCTTCGAGCTGTTCGAGCAGCCGCCGCAGCGCGGCCACGGCCCGCAGGCCCACGCGCGGATCACGGTCCCCCGCCCTACTGGCGAGGTCGGTTGCTTCGGTCATGTCTGTCAACGTACGTTGACGCGCATCGCATGTCAACCACAGTTGACACTCGAATATTCGGCACACGACGTCGCCCGAGCCGATAGCGTCGCCGACCATGCGCATTCTTGTATTGGGCGGCACCGCGTTCGTGGGTCGGGCGATCGTCGAGGACGCACTGCGCGAAGGCGCCGACGTGACCGTTTTCGGGCGGGGACGAACGGGATCGCACCTGTTCCCGGACCTGCCCCGGCTGATCGGCGACCGCGACACCGGCGACTACGCGGCGCTGCGCGACGGCGAATGGGACGCGGTGGTCGACGTCAGCGGCTACGTCCCGCGCCATGTGAACCAGGCGATGGACGCACTCGGCGACCGGGTCGGCCGCTACCTGTTCGTCTCCAGCCACGCCGTATACGTCCAGACCGGCGTCGGCCCCGGCTCGGACGAGGACACCCCGCGCCGGCCGCCCCGGCGCGACACCGAGGAGCTCGACAACGACACATACGGCCCGTGCAAGGTCGCCTGCGAGGACGACGTCCTGGCCCGGTACGGCGACCGCGCCACGATCGTGCGCCCCGGCAAGGTCGTCGGCCCCCACGACGTCCAGGAAACCTTCACCTACTGGGTCCGCCGAGCCGCCCGCGGCGGCCGAGTGGCCGTCCCGGGCGACCCCGACCAGCCGGTACAGGTGGTCGACTCCCGCGACCTGGCCCACCTGGTCACCCGCCTGCTGACCGACAACCGTCCGGGCGCCTTCCACGCGGTCGGCCCGGCCGAAGCCACCACGCTGGGCACCCTGATCGAAACCTGCGCCGAGGCGGCCGGCACCGACATCGAACTCGTCCCGATCCCCATCGACGCGGCCCCGGCCCACTTCCCCTTGGTCACGCCACAAGCCCAATGGCCCACCCGCCAACGCAGTGCCGCCCGGGCCCGAGCCGCCGGCATGCCCGCCACCCCCCTCCCGGTCACGGTGGCCGACGTCCGCGCCTGGGACCGACAACGCGGCGAACCCCCTCTCTCACACGGCCTGTCGGCGCGGGAGGAGGCCGATCTGCTCGCCGGCGCGTAGCCCGAGGGGTCGGGCGGCGCGGTCCCGACCCGGCCGGCACCGACCACCCCGGCGTACGCGGTCGCCGATCAGCTCGGCAAACCCTTTCGCCCCGTCGCCCGAAGGTCGGCGAGCAGATCGTCCAGCACGGCCTCCTCCTCGACCCGGCGGCCCATTTCCCGCATCGCGTCGGCCAGTTCGGGGTCCCAGGCCGCAGTCGTCGGCGCGCCCGTCAGCGGGGTACCGGGCCGCGCGCCGACGGCCGTGAGGTAGTCCGACGCCCGGTATCGCCACGGCTCGACCCGGACGCGTCCGGCCAGACCGGACACGATCCGCAGACCACCCCAGTCGAAATCGCCATGCGCCCGCACCACCGCGCCATCGGCCGTCAGCGCCGCCAACAACCGCACCGCGGCCGTTCCGGGCTGACCCGATACGCACACCAGCGGTGGGCAATCGGCGCCGATCCCGTGCGCCGCCGCCGCGACCACGGCCGGGTTCTCACACACGAACACCGCGGCCGTCGCGGGCAACGCCGCGGGCGGGTCACCGGCGAGCTGACGCAAGGTCAACACCGCCGGCTGTCCGGCCGCGCTCAGGATGGCGAGCGCCCGCCCGGTGGGCGAGGCGTCGTCGCCGGGCAGCCCGAGGGTGAGCACCGTGTTGGACAGATCGTCCTTGAGCAGCCCGACCGCCGCCCAGACCGCCCGCCGCCACTCGGCGCCGCTGCCGGCCGGAATCCCGCCGAGGACTCGCGCCGTGCCGAACACCAAAGTGGTCAACGGACGGTCCTCGTCGAGCGCGTGCGCGTCGGCACGGACCCGGGCCGCGAAGACACCGATCGGCTCGCCCTCGACCGGCAACTCGCCGAGTACCGCGGCGACATCCGTCAACGTGCGGTGAGCCGCCTCGGGCCCGCCACACACGCGCCGCACCAACCCGGACGCCCGGATGTCCGCCGTCCAGACCGCCAACTCGGGCCGACGGCCCACCAGTTCGTCCAGCGGCCCGAAGGCGTGCGCCCAGGCGCCGCGCTCCGCCGAGGCGACCTCGTGGCGCGGCACCACCGGGCCGGCCAGGATCTCGACGGCCGCCGCGAGGCCCGCAGGGCATGCGCCCGATGCGCGCAGGATTCGATCGACCGCCGGCAGCGCGACCGACAACGACCCACCGGAACGCGCCGGTCGACCCAACAACCGTTCCACCGCAGCCCGTTGCCCGGCGGTAGGCATCTTGAGGGTGACCGATCCGTCGAGATCACGGGCGTGTTCGAGGCGGTGGCGCGCCCGGTCCACCAGCCAGGCGAGGTCCGGCCCGCCGAGCAGACGCTCCAGGTGTGTTCCGCTCACGTCCACAGCTCGTCCTGGGTGGCGCCGTCCGAGCCGCCGGACTGCGGCGCGGGCACCGTCGCGGACAATCCCATCGGCTCGGGATCGACGGCGCGGAACCGGTGTTCCCCGTTCCATTCCCAGCGCGTCACCAGCACCGCCGCGATGTCGTCCACGCGGGACAACTGGGCGATGGCCAGACCCGGCACCTCGGGATAGCAACCCCATTCGCGTTCGCTGGTCATGACCACGTCCAGGTCGAAGGCCGCGAGCAGGCCCAGACATTTGGCCCGCGAGTCGTCGTCCACCCCCGCGAACGCCTCGTCCAGCGTGACCAATCGGGGCGCGTACGGGTTGGCCGCAGAGGCGTAGTGCGAGGACGCCGCCGCGAACAGCGGGACCGAGGCGGCGAGCACCCGTTCGCCGCCGGAGGCCGGGCCGGTCGCGGTGCTCCACTGGCCGTGCTGATGCCGCTCGATGCCGAACTCGTGCCACGAACGGTAGTCGAGGGCCGTGGTCAGCTGTTCGACCCAGGTACCGCCGGCGTCCCGGCTGCGCACCCGCGCGATCTCGGCCTGGAGGAACTCGCCGACCGCCGCGCGGTCCTCGGCCGTCCAGGCATCCGCGGTCTGGCGCAGCAGCCGGGCGCGGGCGGCGGCCAGGCCGGTCGGCGCCTCCTTGGCCGCGCGCCACACCAGCCGCAGTTTCATCCCGGTGCTGGTCGGGCGGGCCGCCAGTTCGCCGTTCATCACGCCCACCCGGTGCTCCGCCGCGCCGATCAACTCCTGGAGGGTGCCGGCCACTTCGGAGATCAGGTGGTTCTCCAGGATCTCTCGCTCCCGGGCCGAGAGCAGCCGCCGCCGCGCCTCCACCTCGGCGGCCAGCGAGGTGGCGAGCCCGGCCACGGTCGAGGTGCGACCCTGGAAGACGACGTCGACGACGACGCCGTCCTCCAGCATGTGTCCGGAGGCGGTGTGGCCGTGCCGGCCGAGGGCGTCCTGGAGGTTCTTCAACTCCTCGGCGACCCGCCGCTGCACCCGCTCCCATGCCTGGTCCGAGTCCTCGATCTGCTCCAACTCGCGCTCGATCCGGCGCGCGAAGCGCACCGACGGGTCGGCGGCCCACGCGGAGTCCGGTGCGGGCAGCTCCAGTTCCGGCAACGCCACGGTGAGCAGGCCGGTGCTCGCGAACCGGCGCAGCGCGGCCACCGCTTCGTCCCGGGTGCGCGCGGACTCGGCCACGTCGCGCTCCAGTTGTTCCCGACGGCCCTGGGCGACGCCGCCGGCCTTGACCGCGTCGGTGTGCTCGCGGTGGGCGCGTCGGGTCGCGTCCTCGCACCCTCGCAGGGCCAGGCGGGTCGCGGTCAGTTCGCGTTGGAGTTCGGCGACGGCCGCGCCGACGGTGGCGGCGAGGGTTTCGTGGCCGCTCTCGGCGGCGAGGGCCCGACGCTCTGCCACCGCGGCGCGTTCGCGCAGGTCGCCCGCGTGTACGGCGACCCGTTCGGCCTCCACACGTTCGCTCGCGGCGGCGGCCGAAGCGGCGGTGTGCTCGCGCAACGCGGGCCACAGCGCGGCCAATACCTCGCGATACCGGGCCAGGCCGGCGGATACCGAGGCGAGTTCCTCCGGGGCGGTGGGCAGGCCGGTGTCGACGGCGGCGCGGCGGGCCTCGTCGGCGGCCTCGTCGGCGCGGGTCGCCGCGGCCACCACGTGCCGCTCCTGTTCGGCGCGGCGGGTGTCGAGGGCGGCCAGTCGGGTGCCGGCGGCGGCGACCTGTGCGTGGGCCCGGCGCAACGCCTCGTCGCCCGGTCGGCCCGCCAGTTCGTCGTCGAGTCGGCGCTGACGCGTGGTCACCGCGGCGGTTCGGTCCACGATGTCCGCGCGCCGGACGTCGAGTTCGGCCAGTTCGGCGGCGACGGCCTCGATCCTGGCCCGACGCGCGCGCTCGCGTGCGCCCGCACCCAGGTATTCGGCGTTCGGCTTGGTCCAGCGGCCGGTCAGCACGCCGAGGGTGAAGGTGCCGTCCGCGGCGACCCGGGTGGCCGCGGCGCTGTCCGGCCCCCAGCCGATGGCGGCCAGCAGGCGGCCCACCATCGCGTCGGGTACCGCGGCGGCCCGCTCGTCGGCACGGTCCACGGCCGGGCTCAGCACATCGCCGAGGGTGGGTCCGGCAACGGGCGGCCCGGGTCGGACCAGCAGCTCGCCGGTGCCCACCGAGGTGGCCGTACCGTCCGGATCCACCCACGCGTCGAGGAGGCCGGATGCCTCGAGGGCCGCCTCGAGGCCGGCCCGGTCCGCGCCGTCGGGCACCGCGTCGGTGAAGTCGACGAGGCGCCACAGGGGGGCGCCCGGGCGCGCCGTGCGCGTGGTGTCGTCGCGGGTGTACGGCGGGCGCGGCGGCCGGGTCCCGCCCGCGCGCAGGTCGGCCAGTTCGGCCCGGAGCCGCCCGGCCTGCCCGTCGACGTCGCGCAGTTCGCCGGCCACGGCGGCGGCCTGCGCCGCGAGCACGGCGTGTCGCTCGCGCGCCGCCGCGTCGGTGGCCACACGGACCGGGTCGGGACCGGCCAACGTGTCCGCCCACACCGTGAGTTCGTCCAGCAGGCCGAGCGGATCCGCCGGTCGCAGTTCGGCGCACTCGGCCAGGTAAGCCTGCACGGCCGCGACGAAGGACCGCTTCGCGGCCCGCGTCACGTCGGCGCAGCGCTCGTGCTCCTCGGCCTGGGCCGCGAGTTCGGCCTCGATGTCGGCCAGTCGCTGCCGGGCGGCGGTGCGTACGCCGGCGAGCCGCTCGGCGTCGCGATGCAGTCCGGCCAGGAGTTCGACGGTGCGCCGGCGCCGGTCCACCAGATCGTCGGCGGCCCGACGCACCCGGGGTTCGTCGGCCGGCGCGGCGGCCACGTGTTCGGCGTGTGCGGCGGTCAGTATCGCCTGCGCCGCCGCGTCGGCGGCCTCGCGGCGCACGGCGGCGACTTCGCGGACGGCGACGGTCAGTCGCGCGCCGGCGCCGTCCGCGCGCTCGCTCGCGCGCCGTTCGTCCTCGCTCGCGCGCCGCGCGTCCTCCTCGGCCTGGGTCGCTTCCGCCCGGGCGGCACGCGCGGCTTCGGCGGCCCGGTCGAGTTCGCGGGCGCTGCGCATCTCCGGTCCCGCGCGCAGTGCCTCGTCCTTGGCCTGGAGCCGGGCGGCCTCGGCGGTGCACTCGGAGATCAGTTCCTCGGCCGCCGCCACCCGTAGTTCGGCTGCGGCCTCCTCGTCGCCGGCCCGGGTGAATTCGGCGCGCAGCGCGTCGTGGCGGGCGTGTTCGCTGCGCGGTGCGCGGGCCCGCCGACGCGAGGCGACCTTGGCGTAGCGCTGATAGTGCGTCAAGAACGTGGTCGCCGCCTGTTCGGTCTCGGCCATCGCGGCGAGCCGGGCCTGATCCTCGTCGAGACTGCGGAACGCCTCGGCGACGTCGGCGACCACTGCCTGGTCCATCGGCGCGAGGGCTTCGGTGAGTGCCTTGGACAGGGCCTTCTCGCTGGGCCGCTTGGACAGTTGCGGTTGGCGCAGTTGGATGAGCAGGTCCACCAGCGCGGCGTAGCGCTGTTCCCCGAGGCCGAACAGCGCGTCGTCCACGGCCCGGCGGTAGCCGGCCGCCTGGTCGTGGACCAGCCCGTGGCCGGCCAGTGCCTCGGTGAGGCGGTCACGGGTCAGCGCGGTGCGGGTGCCGTCGATCAACGACAGGTTCTCGCCGACGCGTTGTGTGGTCACGAAGTACCAGTGCCGGACCACCCCTCGGCCCGCCACCGCCTTGAGCCCGCAGCCGAGGGTGCGGAATTCGACGGTGCCGTCGTCGGCGCGCCTGCCGAATTCGATCCAGGTGTAGCCGAGCCGTTCGCTGTGCGGGTGCTCGCCGCCCAGGAGCAGATTCCATTCCATCCGCTTGCGGGGATCACCGTCGGGTTCGACCCGATGCGCGGACAGGTCGCCGTCGAGCAGGAACGGCAGGGTCAGGGCGAGCACCTTGGACTTGCCGGTGCCGTTGTTTCCGCGCAGCAGCAGCCGTCCGTCACGGAAGTGGAACTCCTCGACGTCGTAGTGGAACAGGTCCACCAGGCCGGTGCGCAGCGGTTGCCACCGCTCGCGGGTGGGGTGCGGCAGGATCGGGCTCATCGGCGGCTGCCCTTCGGTGCGGTTCGCCGGGTACGCGGGCCGGGTGCCCTGGCTCCTGGTTCGAGGAGGACGGTCTCGCCGACGGCGTAGCGGGCGAGGGCCGGCAGCGCGACGACGGCGGGTGCGCCCTCGTGGTCGTGGGTTCGGGCGAGCAGTCCGAGGGCGGTCAATCGGCCCACGGCCTGTTCGACCAGTTCGTGCTCCGCGCCCGGTTCGGTCGCGGCCTTGCGCCAGTAGCCGCCGTGTTCGCGGGCGAACTCTCGTACCAGTGCGTGGAGTTGGGCGAGGGTGACGATCCGGGCGGATGCGGTGTCGGCCGCGGTGTCGGTGTCGGTGTCGGTGTCGGTGTCGGTGTCGGTGTCGGCTCCGGCATTGGCACCGGCACCGGCACCGGCACCGGCTCCGGCTCCGGCGGCCAGGCGTTCGGCGAGCAGTAGGGTCACGTGCCCGTCGGTGCCGGTGTCGGGCATCTTGACGTCGGTCAGTTCGTCGTCGGGGTCGACCATGGCGATGCCCTCGGCGCGTACTTCGGCGACGAGGCCGGTCAACTCCGTGATGGCGCCGGTGATGTGCGGACGCTGCTTTTGGAGATAGGCGAGTTCGGCGTCGGGCAGGTCCGCGTAGTACAGGACCGGGTCGTCCAGGAGCGTACGGGTGAGGTGATGGCGGATACGTTGGTTGCGCAGGTCGTCGTTGTCGAGCACGGAGTCGTCGGCGAGCGCCGCGAGTCGGTCCTCGAAGGCGGTGGCGAAAATCGTGGAGGGGCCTTGCCGGGAGCTGAGCAGCCCGGCCAACACGCGGCGTTCGACGTCGTACAACGCGTCCCCCGTGGCTTTGAGATACGCCTCCTCGTCACCGGCCACCAGGGTCAGCACGCCGAGGCGAATCAGCAGCCGGACGACGGCCACGAGGTCGGCGCGTTCCTCGCGATTTTCCAGCGTGAACTCCACACCGGCCGCGCCCAGTGCCGGATCGGCGGCGCCGATCACGATCTGTCCGGCCAACCGCCCGAGTGCGATCTGGTGATCCGATCGCTCCAACGCGGCCAGCGCGAGGCACACGAGCACGTACCTGCGGGCCCCGAAGGGCAGTTTCGTGCGTGGATCGCGCGCCGGATGGGTGGCCGAGCGGGAATCGGCGGGGATTTTGTACAGGCGCGCCACCTCGGCGTCCACGTACAGCCGCCAGCCGGTATTGCGTTCGAACCAGGGCCGCAGCTCGGCGGCGAACTGCTGCACGAGCCGGAACTCCTCGCCGCCATCGCCCCGAGCACGCAGCAGGGGTGTGCGCAGCAGGGCTCGTGCGGCCCGGCGCCGCTTGACCCGGCGGTCCTCGTCGAGAGCCGATCCCAGCGCGGTCTCCGGGTGGCCTGCTCATGCGCCGATCTCTTCCGTATCGGGGTCGGTCATACCGGGTTCGCCGACCGTGCCGAGGTCGCCGCGCTCGCCGGGCTCGCCGGGCTCGCCGAGGTCGATGATCTCGATCAGGAAGTCGGGGCCGCTGAACACCCCGACGGTGGTGTGTACTTCGGCCCGCGCGTCGTCGTCGGGCAGGGTGAGGTGGATCTCCATCGAGCCGTCGTGGCCGGTGGCGACCACATGTGTGGTCTCGGGGCGCCAGAGCGCGAGCGCGTCACCGAGGAGGTGCAGGAACAGGCCGAAGGTGACGGGATCCAGTTCGGGCAGCCGACCGAGCCGGGTCACCCCGTGGGTGGCGAGCAGGGTCCGCGCCGCCGCGAGTTGCACGCGTTCGCGGTGCGCGTGTTCGGCGAGAAATCGGCGTGCGTCGGATCGGTCCGCGACGCGGTTGGGCTTGCCGCGCCGCTCGTACGATCCGGTCTTGCGCAACTGCGGACTGATGTGGATCGGCGGGGCATCGTGCCACGGGGTGCCGGCGGCGGGCGGATCCTGTTCCCGGGCCGCCAGGGTCTGCGCGTCCACCGTCAGGTGCCGGGCGGCGTGCAATCCGAAGGCCGAGCGCCACAGTCGATGCCGGGACGCGTCGTCGGGAGCCTGGGCGAACCAGAGCGCGAGGGCCCGAAAGTCGGCCGACCGATCGGAACGGCCCGCGCGGCGCTCGTTGAGGACGCCGACCACGGTGAGCAACTGCGGCACCGCGCTGCGCGCACGACTGCGCAACAGTCGTGCCTGCGACTCGTGCCCGCCTTCGGCGATGAACCACGCCCGCAGGCCGAGCCGGCGCCGGACCCACGTCTCGTACAGCGCGAGGCGCGCGGCGGCCTCCGCACCCTCCGGTTCCGCGTCCACGACGGTCGGATCCGGCGCGGCGTCCCCCGCCTCGCGCTCGGCGGCACCGACCAGGAGTCGCCGCAGCGGCCCGTCGTCCCGGCGCGGGTCGCCCAACTCGTCCAGCAGGCCGGCGATCTGCGCACCACGCGTGACCAGATCGGCGATGAAGCGCTCCAGGTAGTCGATCAGGCGATCCTTGTAGGCCAGGAACACCTCGACATCGGCGTCGTGCAGGTCGATCGTGCGCTGGAGCGACCCCATGAAGGCCCGCGCGTTGTCCGCGAGGTCGTTGAACCGGTGCGTCAGGGTGATCAGCGCGAGGTGAACCTTGCCCTCGTCGAGCCGCTCCGCCGCACCGAACCCGATCAGCGCCCGCAACTGCGTCGCGATGTCCGCCAGCGCCACCGCCTGGAGCGCCCCACGCCGTCCGAGCGCCGCGTCGTACGCGCTCAGCGCCTCCTCGACCGCCTCACCCTCGCGCGTGAGCTGATACAGGTACCGATGCCGATAGAAGTCCTCCACGGACGTCACCCGCCCGGTATCGGCGTCCGCCCGCAGATTCCCCCACCCGGCAAGACTGTCCAGCGCCGCGGCCACCGCCGAAAGCTCCACCCGATCCACGAGCGCGGCCTGCACATCCTCGGGTCACAGATGCACCAGGAACCGCTGCTTGGCCTCGACGAAGACCCCCATGATCGCCCGATACAACGCACTGTGCTGCTGCGCGGTCAGGTAGGTGAAGGGCCTTCGACTCACGACCTCGTTGTCACTCGACATCGCCAACCATTGTCCCGCACGCCATCCCCCGAACGGCCCCTGGCGCACCCTGACGAACCCGCCCCACCCACCCCCAGGCCCACCCCACCCGCCCGCCCCCAAGCCCCAGGTCAGCCCCACATCCGCCCCGGTCCGGCCCCCCTGCGGATCTTTGATATGGTTCTCCACGTCGCCGCGCAAACCACAAGGCGACCACCCGGTCCGGGTGGCGGAATTGGCAGACGCGCTAGCTTGAGGTGCTAGTGCCCGAAAGGGCTTGGGGGTTCAAGTCCCCCCTCGGACACCACGAGAGACCCCTGTTGATCAGGGGTTTTTCTGCTTTCCGCCCCATGGTGTGACCAACCGTGTGACCAACCGGGCCGAGACTTCCCAGGTCGGATGAGCGACCCGAGGATAAGCCGGTTCCCCCTCGAAGCGGCAAGTACCTCGGTGCCTTCGGAGCGACGCCTGCCGTAGCGGCTCATGGGTGTAGCCGGGCGAGTCTCGCCTACGCCGACGATTGCGCGTGTGGACACGCGTCGATGGGGTCCGCTGAACCCCGCGCAACACGGACCAGGGGCGTGGCACAAGCCGCTGCACGGGATTCTGATCGACCGATGGAGCGCCGGGCGGGACACCGGCCCGGGGCCGGTTGGTCAGGGTTGGGGTGGTGGGGGGTTTTCGGAGGGGGGTGGGGTTTGCGCGTGGAAAGTTACGCCGGAGAAGTTGTGGCCCTGGAGGACCGGGCCGTGTTGGGTGCCGCCGGTGATGGTGTTGGTCACCTGGGTGGTGGTGGGTGTCCCGATGAGTGGGGTCAGTTCGTCGAGTAGGGCTTGTAGGTCGGCTGCCGCTGTCGGGTCGGACTGGAGGGCTCGGCGCAGGCGGGTTCGCCATTCGGCTTCGATGTCGGCTGCCACGATGTCGTTGCCCTCTGCGCGGGCCGTGGTCAACTCGCCCTGGGCGGCGTCGAGTTCGTGTTCCGTGGTGGATGGTTCGGAGCCGGTTCTGGTGAAGAAGGCGGTCAGGCGGTTGCGGGCCTGGGTCCAGGATTCGGAGACCATCAGGCCCACCATCGTGGTTGCTCCGGATGCTGCCAGCGTCATCAGTTCGGCTTCCATCGGGCCCCCGTCGTCGTTGCCGCTACGTGAGTGATACGCCGTGTACGCATTGTCGCGCAGCGGCGGGCCGGTGCGCGGCCGGTCGGGCGAATACGTCGTCGGTCAGCCGGGAGGGGGTTGGCCGGAGCCCTGGAGGCGTTCCAGGTCGGAGGCGCGGACCTGGATGACGAACAGGGCGATCACCGCGGCGACCACCGCGAAGATCGCGGCCACGATGAAGGCCGCGGAGACGCCGCTCGTGAGCACCTGGTCGCTCCACGGCGCGGGCAGCACACCGGTGCGGTCGAACTCGGCCCGCTGCGCCGGGGTGGCCTGGGCGAGGAAGGCCGGGACCTGGTCCTTGGCCTCGTTGCGGTTGGCCGTGCCGAACACGGTGACCAGGATCGACAACCCGAGCGAACCGCCCACCTGCTGCATCGCGTTGAGCAGCCCGGAGGCCGCGCCCGAGTCGCGGGCCCGCACACCGGAGACCGCCATCAGCGTCAGGGACACGAACTGCATGCCCATGCCCACGCCGAACACCAGCGTCGGCCCGAGGATGCTGCCCAGGTAGGTGCTGTGCACATCGGTCCGGGTGAGCCAGCCCAGCCCCGCCGCCGCGAGCAGCGCGCCGACGACCATGAACGGCTTGGGTCCGTAGCGCGGCAGCAGCTGCGAGGCGAATCCCGCGCCGAGCGCGATCACCGCGCTGATCGGCAGGAACGCGAGCCCGGTCCGGAGCGGGCTGAAGCCCAGCACGTCCTGGACCCACAGGGTCAGGAAGAAGAACATCCCGAAGATCGCGGCCGCCAGGCACAACATGATGCCGTACGTACCGGCCCGGTTACGGTCGGCGAACATCTTCAGCGGGGTGATCGGCTGCCGCGAGTTGCGCTCGATCGAGATGAAGAGCGCGAGCAGCACCACGGCCGCCGCGAACGCGCCCAGGGTGAACGCGTCGCGCCACCCCTCCTGCGCGGCCCGGATGAAGCCGTAGACGAGCGAGCTGATGCCCAGCGTGGAGGTGAGCGCGCCGAGCAGGTCGAAGTGCCCCGGATGGCGCTCGGATTCCCGGATGTAGCGCGGCGTGGCCAGCGCCAGCAGCACCCCGATCGGCACGTTGACGAAGAACACCCACCGCCAGTTCAGCCACTCGACCAGGACCCCGCCCGCGAGCAGCCCGATCGCGCCACCACCGGCGGAGACCGCCGCGAACACCCCGAAGGCCCGGTTGCGGGCCGGGCCTTCGGGAAACGTGGTGGTGATCAGGGCGAGCGCGGTGGGCGACGCGATGGCGCCGCCGACGCCCTGGAGCGCGCGGGCGGCGAGCAACTCCGGGGCGCTTTGCGCGAGTCCGCCGAGCAACGAGGCGACCGCAAACAACAACACGCCGAAGATGAACACCCTGCGCCTGCCCAGGATGTCGCCCGCGCGCCCGCCGAGCAGCAGCAGCCCGCCGAAGGTCAGCGTGTACGCGTTGAGCACCCAGGACAGGCCGGTGGTGGAGAAGTCCAACGACCGCTGGATGTGCGGCAGGGCGATGTTCACGATGGTGATGTCCAGGACCACCATCAACTGGCAGGAGGCGATCACCGCGAGCGCCGCGCCGTTGCCGCCGCTTCGCTTCGGTGCGGCGGCGGTCTGCGAGGGTGTCGCGTTCGGATGCGCCATGGTGTGTCCTGCGAGGCGAGGGGCTTGCCGGCCGAGGCGTCGAGGCGACGCCCGCCTGCGGTGCGGGCCGTACGGAACGGACCCACTCGTTCGACCGTAAACCCGCACCGGCCGGCCCACCACCGGGCACCGCGCGGGGTCGGGGTGGCGAACCCGCGCGGTGGAATGGGGTCAGGACGTCCTGGGGGTGGCGCGCACGCCCATGTGCAGGTACTGGCTGCCGTCGGCGAGACGGTAGAAGACCACGTTGTCCCACAACGTGGCGCCCTCGCGCTGCCCGACGAACGTGGTCTCGTCGACCGGGGTGAGCGTCAATTCCATGTCCGGCGAGATGTCGGCCAGCTCGCCGGTGGTCTGGATGAGCATGTGCAGCCGACCGTCCCGGACCGAGATGGTGGTGCGGTTGCCCACCCGCTCGTAGATGCCGGCGTACTGCTCGACGTCCACCTCGACCGGGGTCTGCGGCGGGCCCAGCTGCGGCGACATGGTGATGCCGGCCAGCGTGGCGAACAGCTCGCCGCCGAGCGCGCGTTGCAGTGCCGAGGTCTCGCCGCCGTTGGCCAGCAGGCACACCACGGTGCCGGTGTCGGGTACCACCCACAACATCGCCGACTGGCCGATGGTGTTGCCCGCGTGCATGATCACCCGGTGGCCGGACCACTCGTCGAGGATCCACCCGATCCCCCACTGCGGCGCCAGCGTGTACGGGTTCGGCAGGTCCACCTGCGGCTCGGTCATCCCCGTCGGCTCGGCCAGCAGCTCGGTACCCAGGTGCGCGCGGCCGAAGGCGACGACGTCGCTCGCCCGCGCGCAGATCAGGCCGGCCGGCCCCATCGCCCGTGGCAGGCCCCATACGGAGGTCGGCTTGCCGTCCTCCACGTGCCCCGTCGCCGCGCCGAAGCGCAGCACGTCCTCGGGCAGCGTCCAGGTGTGGGTCAGGCCCAGGGGCTCGCAGATCTGCTCGCGCAGCGCCGCGTCCCAGGTCTTGCCGGTCAGCCGCTCGACGATCCGGCCGGCGATCACGAAGCCCGTGTTGCAGTAGGAGAAGCTCTCCCCGATCGGGTGGTTCTGGGTCAGGTCCGCGCAGGCCGCGACGTACTTCTCCAGACAGTCGTCGCCGCGCCCGGTGTCCAGGAACAGGTCGCCGTCTATGCCGGAGGTGTGCGTCAGCAGCTGCCGCACCGTCACCGACTTCGTCACCTCGGCGTCGGCGACCTTGAACTCGGGGAGCAGGTCGACGACCGGGGTGTCCAGGGTGAGCCGGCCCTGCTCGGCGAGGAGCATCAGCTGGGTGGCGGTCCAGACCTTGCTCACCGAGCCGATCTGGAACAGCGAGTCGATCGAGACGGGCGTACCGGTGTCCCGGTTGAGCACACCGGCGGCGAAGCTGTGCACCTCGCCGCCATGCCAGAACGCGAGGCTCGCACCCGGCACGTCGTATTCGGCGATGAGCTCGGCGAGGCGGGCGTTCCAGTGCGCGGTGTCGACGACGGTTCCGGTCATGGGGCCTTCTTTCACGGGAGTCCGGAGGCGTACGGGCACGCTACGCGGACGGCGCCCCGCTGCTGATGGCCGCGACGACGAACCCGAGCGCCGGTGTTCGTGCGAACGCACAATCAGCGGGCGCGGTCGCCCTGCCCCGCCCGAACCAGGCCGGATTCGTACGCCACGACCACCGCCTGGGCCCGGTCCCGCACATCGAGCTTGGTCAGCAGGTCTGCCTCCCGCCGCTCCAGACCGGCCGGCTCCACCCGCATCGCCGCGGCGATCTCGCCATCGGCCTTGCCGGTCGCGAACAGGCGCAGCAGCGCCACCTCGGCCGGACTGAGCCGGGCCAGCCGCTCGGGCTCGGACGCGGGGCCGACACCCGCCGGCGGCGTCGGCACCGGCTCCGGCTCCGGCCCCTCCCCCGCCAGCGGCAACATCGCCGCGACCCGGAATCCGCCGTCGGCGACTCGCCCCGCCTCGAACGACCCGCCGTGCACGGCCACCCGCTCACGCATCCCGACCAGCCCGTGCCCACCACCGGTCATCGCATAGTCCCCGACGACCACCTCGCCGCCCCCGTCGTCGCGGATCTCCACGGCCACCGCCCCCGGCAGGTACTCCAACCGCACCGTCGCCGTCGCCCCGTCCCCCGCGTGCTTGCGGGCGTTGGTCAGCGCCTCCTGGGTGATCCGGTACACCGCCAGCCCCACCGGCAACGGCAGCACGCGCGGCGCGCCCAGCACGCGCAGCTCGGTGGGCAGCCCGGCCAGGCAGGATTCGGCGATCAGCCGGGCCAGGTCGTCCACGCCGGGCTGCGGCGCCACCGAGGCCGCCTGGTCCGGGTCGTGGTCGCTGCGCAGTACCCCGAGCAGCTGCCGCATCTCGCCGAGCGCGACCCGGCCGGACGCCTCCAGGGTGAGCAGCGCGGCGCGGGCCGCCTCCGGGTCGCGGTCCAGGCTGGCCCGGGCACCGCCGGACATCAGGTGCATCGTGGTGATGTGGTGCGCCACGATGTCGTGCAGTTCGCGGGCGATCCGGCGGCGTTCGTCGGACAGCGCCCGGTCGGCCAGCAGCGCGCGGTTGACCTCGACCTGCCCCTGCCAGTGCCGTACCGCGGCGCTGACCCCGAGCACGAGGAGCACCGCCACGAGGTCGCCGCTGAACAGCCAGAGGAAGGACTCCGACGCGTGTCGATACCCCGACGCCGCAGCCGCCAGCGTGGCCAGGGCCGCGAGCGCCACCGTCCGGGGCCGACCGACCAGACCGACCGTGTACAACGCGACGGCCAGCGCGATACCGAAACGTTGCGGCACCGCCATCAGCACGTTGAGCACCACCACCAGCGCGAGTACGAACGACAACACGCCGATCGGCGACCGACGGCGCGCGAGCAGACTCGCGGCCGACGCGAGCATGAACAGCGTGCCGACGACCTTCTCCCCCGGTCCGATGGCGGGGAGGGTGATAAAGAACCCGAAGGTGTCCACGGCCGCCGCCACCAGGCAGATCACCAGGTCGGCCCGGGTGACGCCGAGAAATGCCCACCGGCCGCGGGTCGACCCCGGGGTCGACGTCGTGCCTGCGAGGTCACGCCCGGTCACGGCCCTGCCGAGCGCGGCCCAGGAGTCGGGGCCGAAGCCCATCCGGGGTCTCCTTCCATGGGGAACGGCGTGCCAGTATTCCATCGTGGTGGAATAGGCACGAATCGCCGCAATAAACGCCTATCGCGTGCAGCGCTCGCATCCCCATGGATATGCCCTCGTCGGCCCGGTCCCGCGAGATGCGGGTCCGGGCCGACGAGGGGTCGCGGAAGGCTCGCGGATCAGGCCCCCGTCGCCGCGCTGCCGGCTCCCAGGGGCGCGTCGGCGAACGCCCCCGACAGCAGGTGTCCGGCGCCCGGCGCGAAGGCCGGCAGGTCGAGGGCGCGGAGCATCTGGTGCACCGTGCACACCGCCGCCGAGACGACCGGCTTGCCCAGCCGCTGTTCGGCGTCCTCGATCGCGGCCAGCGACGGCATCTGTACGCACGCCGACAACACCACCGCGTCCGCGTCGGCATGTTCGAGCCGGTCCGCGATGTCCGGCAGGCGCAGCGGGTCGTGCGCGGCCACGTCGAGGTTGTCGGGGATCTCCAGCGCCTCGAAGTCCAGCACCTCGATCCCCTCGTGCCCGAGGTACTCCACCACCGTGCGGGTCAGCGGCAGCATGTACGGCGCGACCAGCGCGACCTTGCGCGCGCCGATGGTGTGCAGCCCGTGCACGAGGGCGCCGGCGCTGGTGACCACGGGCGCGGGCGCGCCGTTCTCGACGGTACGGCCGTGCAGGCGCTCCTCGGAGACCCGGTGGTAGCCGAGTCCCATGCTCATGATCGCCACCAGGCACGCGTAGCCGAGCACGTCCACCCGCGCGTCGGACAGTTCGACGGCGCACCGGTCGGAGTCGGCGTCCATCGCGGCCAGTTGCTCGGGGGTGACGTGGGTCATCCGCATCCGGCTGGAGTGGAACGTGAAGCGCTCCGGGGCGACCGTCTCGCGGGCCCGCAGGATCGCGGGCACCTCGGTTTCCATCGTGACATTGGAACTCGGCACGATCTGGCCGACGCGGTAGGGGTGTTGACGCACGGGAAGGGCCTCCTGCTGGTGCCGGGAAAGCCGGTGCCGGGCGTTCCGGCGCCGAAAAAAGGAGCGGGCTGGGCGGGTTCGCGTCAGCGGGCGTCGATCACCGGGTTGGTCAGCGTGCCGATGCGCTCGACGGTCGCCTCGACCACGTCGCCCGGCCGCAGGTATTGCGGCGGGACCTGTGCCGCGCCGACCCCGGACGGCGAGCCGGTGGAGATCACGTCGCCGGGCTCCAGGGTCATCCCGGACGAGATGTCGGCGATCAGCCGGGGGATGTCGAACAACATGTGCCGGGTGTTGGACTTCTGCTTGACGTCGCCGTTGACCCGCAGCGACAGGTCGAGGTTCTGTGCGTCGGGGATCTCGTCGGCGGTGACCACGGCCGGGCCGAACGGGGCGTAGGAGTCCTGACCCTTGGAGAAGAACCACTGCCCGGAGCGGCGCTGGTCCCGGGCGCTGATGTCGTTCATGATGCTGTAGCCGAACACGTGGTCCCACGCGTCGGCTTCGCTCACCTTGTAGGCGGTTCGACCGATCACCACGGCGAGTTCGCATTCCCAGTCGAGCTGTGCGGTCAGGTCCGCGTTGTGCAGGATCGGCGCGCCGGGGCCGGTGACCGCGGTGGCGGGCTTGCCGAACAGCACCGGACGGTCCGGGAGTTCCTTCGCGGTGTCGAGGGTGCGACTGGACTCGGCCACGTGTTCGACGTAGTTGAGTCCGATGCCGATGATCTTCCCGGGGCGCAGCGGCGCGAGCAGCCGCACCTCGCCGCCGGCGTGCACGGTGCCGGCCGGGCGGTCGGCGGGCGCGCCGGCGAGCAGTTCGCGCGCGGTGTCGAGCGCGTCGGCGCCCGCCCGGACGAACGACAGCAGGTCGCCGGGGAGTTCGACGCCCGCGGCGGCGGCCAGGGCGGCCAGGTCCGTCACGTGCGCGCCGTCCTCGGCGCCCAGGCGGGGCGACGAGTCGCCGACGGTGTAGGTGACCAGGCGCATGGGGTGTCCTCACTGTCTTGCGTCCGGGCGGCGCGGTCGCGGCGCCTCGGGTGGTGGGTTTGCGGGATGAACCGGCTCAGCCGGCCGGCGTCGGCTGGTGGCCGTCGTTGTCGACGTAGGCCTCTTCGCGGAAGAAGCCCAGCGAGCGCATCACGGGGAAGTCGTTGAACGAGAACAACACCGCGTCCTCGCCCCGGTCGAGGTTGGCGTGCTCGTGCCAGGCCCACGCGGGCACCGCGAACACGTCGCCCTCGTGCCATTCGAACCGCTGCCCGGCCACGATCGAGACGCCGTGGCCCTTGGCCGCGGTGTAGACGACCGAGCCGGTGTGCCGGTGTGCCTTCGTCGCCTGGCCGGCGCGCAGAAGTTGGATGTGCGCGCTCATCGTGGGCATCACCGAGCCGCCGGTCGCGGGGTTGGTGTACTCCATGATCAGGCCGTCGTACGGTGATCCCTCACTCGCCTTGGCCAGGTCGAGCAGCGCCTGGTAGGTGGGTTCCCACGGCCAGGCGAGCAGCGGCGAGTAGGGCCGGGTCCACCGTTCGACGCCGTACGGCACGAGGTTGCCGCCGTAGGTCAGGACGGAGGAGTTCACCACCTTGCCGGGCACCTGGTAGACGTCCGGGTGGACCTCGTAGAAGCCCGCGTCGAGCGCGTTGACCAGCGGGATGTCCAGGCCGTCCTGCCAGATCACCGGCGTGTCGTCGGACTCGTTGCCGTGTTCGTGCCAGGTCCCGTTCGGGGTGATCGCGAAGTCGCGGGCGCCGACCCGCAGTTTCTCGCCGTCGACGATCGTCCAGGCGCCGGTGCCCTCCAGGACGAACCGCAGCGCGGCGGCCTGGTGGCGGTGTGCGGTCATCGACTCGCCGGGGCCCATGATCTGCAGGCCGGTGTACAGCAGGCCCGCGGCGGCGCTGATGTCCCGGCGGCCGGGGTTGACCAGCATGACCACCCGGCGGCCGGCGTCGTCGGCCTTGACCAGGTCGAGCGCCTTGCGGACCAGCGGGCGCAGTTCGGCGTAGCGCCACAGGGTGGGCACCGACTTGGGCTGCGGGTACCAGGGTTCGATCTCGTTCGCCACGGTCCACAGCGCGCCGGCCTCGCGTTCGGCCAACTCGGCGTAGTAGGCGCTCAGTTCCGGGGTGTCGGTGACTCGGGCCCGGCCCAGCATGTTGTCGTCCTGGGTGGTCATGTCTCCTCCTCGGGTACGGGGGTGGCGGCGGGGGCGAGGGGCGGCGCGGCGGTGGGGTCGTGGGTGAACGTGATCGGGGACCGGGGCCGGTTGTCCACGTTCAGCGCGAAGACGTCGAAGCGGTTGTAGTGGCCGACGATGTCGTGCATCTGCTTGGGCTGGATGCACCTGGCGAGGTCGATGTCGGCGTAGACGATGCCCTCGTCGTCGATCAGCGGCTCGCCGATGGGGCGCCCGTCCGGGCCGAACACGCCTGAATAGGCGCTGCGTTCGCGGCCCAGCTGCTTGCGCACCTCGTCGTCGTCGCCGGCGATGGCGTCGACGATCTCGGGCGAGATGGTCGAGCAGGCGACCACCGAGAAGACCTTGCCCTCGAAGCTGTGCGCGGCGGTGCGGACCGCGATCGCGTCGGCCATGTCGTAGTCGGCGGGCGCCACGGGCAGCGCGATGTAGCTCGCGGCGTGCACGAGTTCGCCCTGGGCGAGCAGGGTGAAGCGGGCCAGCGTGTTGGTGTTCTCGCCGCACGCGAGCACGCCGAGCGGGCCGATCCCGGTCGGGTGCACGCGCAGCGAGCTGCCGTCGCCGCCGGTCCACGTCAGCTTCTCCGCCCAGGTGGGCACCAGCTTGCGGTGCACCCCGATCAGTTCGCCGTCGGCGTCGATGGTCAGCATGGTGTTGTAGAGCACGCCCATGCTGTGCGGGCCGCGCTCGTTGACGCCGATCACCACCACCGCGCCGGCCGCCCGGGCCGCCGCGCGCAGCGTTTCCACGTGCGGGCCCGGCACGTCCACCGAGGACCGGTACAGGCGTTCGTACCAGGGCGAGCCCTGGACCGGGTTCATCGTCCAGTTCCAGTACGGGTATCCGGGGACGAACACCTCGGGGAAGACGATCAGTTCGGCGCCGTTGCCGGCGGCCTCGCGGATCAGCGCGACCGCCTTGGCCACGGTGGCGGCGGCGTCCAGGTAGACCGGCGCGGCCTGGACGGCGGCGGCCTTGAACCGGGGCGGGTTGTCGCGTTGTGCGCCGGTGAGCACGATCGGTGGGGTGGGACCTGTCATGGCGGGCTCCTCGTGGTGCGCTGTTCGGTCGGCGGATACGAGGTCGGGGTGTCGGGTCACCCCCGGCCGGGTGCGGCGAGCAGGCGGGGGTCGGTCTCCGGTCGCCACCGCCGCGGCACGGTCTCGACCTGCGCGCGCGACAGGTGCAGCCGCGGCGGCACCCGATCACTACCCGCGCCGGGCGGCTTGCGACTGCCCGGCCGCCAGGCGCTCGGCCAGGGCGCGCCCGGTCCGGTGTAGCCCTGTTCGGCGGCGGCGTGCAGCGTCCACAGCGGGTCGTACAGATGCGCGCGGCCCACCGCGCACAGGTCCGCCCGGCCCGCGAGCAGGATCGAGTTGACGTCGTCGTAGGTGGAGATCGCGCCGACCGCGATGGTGGGCACGCCGGTGGCGTTGCGGATCAGGTCGGCGAACGGCGTCTGGTAGCCGCGTCCGTAGGCGGGTCGCTCGTGGGGCACGACCTCGCCCGAGGACACGTCGATGGCGTCCGCGCCGGCCGCCGCGAGCGCCCGGGCGATCCGGACCGCCTCGTCCTCGGTGGTGCCGCCCTCGGCCCAGTCGCTCGCCGAGATCCGCACCACCAGCGGCTTGTTGCTCGGCCACACCGCCCGCACGGCGGACAACACCTCGATCGGGAAGCGCAGTCGGCCGGCGAGCGAGCCGCCGTATTCGTCCTCGCGCAGGTTCGTCAGCGGGGACAGGAAGCCGGAGAGCAGATGGCCGTGCCCGTACTGGAGTTCCAGTGCGTCGAAGCCCGCCCGGTCCGCGCGTGCGGCGGCGGCGGCGAATGCGGCGGTGATCGTGTCCAGATCGGCCCGGTCCGCCTCGCGCGGGCGGAAGTCGCCCTCGGCGTCCCAGGGAATCGCCGACGCGGCCACGGCCGGCCGGACGTCCGGGCCCAGCGGCGCCCATGTGCCGTCGGCGTCCGGCACCGAACCGGCCGCGCGGCGTCCGGCGTGGGTGAGCTGGATACCCAACAGGGGCCCGTTCGGAGCCTGTTCGCGCACCCGGGTGACCACCTCGCGCCAGGCCGTCTCCTGCGCATCGGACCACAGGCCCGGACAGGCGGCGGTGGCCCGGCCGTTGGGCAGGACGGCGGTCATTCCGGCGAAGACCAGGCTTGCCCCGCCGAGCGCGAGCACGCCCAAGTGGGCGGCCTCGAACGGGCCGGGGAAGCCGTCGACGGCCGCGTAGGTGGCCATCGGCGGCACCACCACGCGGTTGCGCAGCCGGACCGCGCCGAGCCGGAAGGGCTGGAACATCGGCGCCGCGTCCACCCGATCCGCCCGCCCGGCGGTGAACGCCGCGTCCACCTGCGCCACGAACGCCGGGTCGCGCTCGGACAGGTTGGCGTGAGTGACCCGGCGGCTGCGGGTGAGCAGGTTGAAGGCGAACTGCTCGGGTGCCTGGCCGACCGCCCGGTCGATGTTCTCGAACCATTCCAGGCTGGCCTGCGCGGCCCGCTGCGTGGAGGCCACCACCGGCTTGCGCTCGGCCTCGTAGGCGGTGAGCGCGGCCGGGATGTCGGCGTGTTCGTTCAGGCACGCGGCCAGCGCGAGGGCGTCCTCCATGGCGAGCTTGGTGCCCGAGCCGATGGAGAAGTGCGCGGTGTGCGCGGCGTCGCCGAGCAGGACCACGTTCTCGTGGTGCCAGGTGGCGTTGCGCACCGTGGTGAACCGGATCCACCGCGAGTTGTTCGGGATCAGCCGGTGTCCGTCCAGGTGTTCGGCCAGCAGCGCCTCGCAGCGTGCGATGCCCGCCTCGTCGCTGGCCCCACGCGGCAGCTCGCGACCGGCGAACTCGGCGAACCCGCCGCGCCGCCAGGCGTCTTCGGCCAGCTCCACGATGAACGTGCTGCGCCGGTCGTCGAACGGATACGCGTGCACCTGCACCACGCCGAAGTCGTGCTTGTCGACGATGAAGGTGAACGCGTCGAAGACCTTGTCCGTACCCAGCCACATGTAGCGGCAGCCGCGCTCGTCCAGATCGGGCCGGAACACGTCGGCGTAGCGCTCGCGCACGTGGGAGCGCACCCCGTCGGAGGCGACCACCAGGTCGTGTGTGCGGGCCAGTTCGTCCACGGGCGGGGCCTCGGTGCGGTAGCGCAGGTCGATGCCGAGCGCCGCGCAGCGCTCCTGCAGGATGCGCAACAGCCGCTCCCGGCCCAGCGCGGCGAACCCGTGTCCGCCGGAGGTGAGGGTGCGTCCGCCGTAGCGCACGTCGACGTCGGTCCAGCGGGCGAAGCCCTCGGACATCGCGGCGAAGATCTCCGGGTCGGCCTGGGCGATGCCGTCCAGGGTCTCGTCGGAGAACACCACGCCGAAGCCGAACACGTCGTCGGGTGCGTTGCGCTCCCACAGGGTGATCTCCGACGCCGGCGAGAGCTGCTTGGCGAGGGCGGCGAAGTACAACCCGCCCGGCCCGCCGCCGATGACTGCTATGCGCACAGCGTCCTCCAATGTTCCCGGCCTATCCGAGCGTATGTAATAAATTCCACGGTCGTCAACGTCACGCGATATCCGAGGGGTCGGGTCGAGGGTTCGATCCGCCCGGCCTCGCGGCGCGCGCGGGTCAGGTGTAGGACTCCGGGCGCTGCGCGCCGCCCCGGGACAGCGCGGTCCTGACCTCGTCGGGCCACGGCGACGCGCCCTTTTGGTCCGGCGGGCAGTGCACGACGGACAGCCGGCCGGTGGCGGCCACGCCGTGCTCGCCCCGCACCTCGAACGAGTAGTGCAGCGAACTGGTACCCACCCGGTCGATCCGCAACAGGATGTACGCGGCCTCGCCGAACCACAGGCGTTCGAGGTAGTCCGCCTCGAAGTGCACCCGGGGGATCCGGCCGAACAGGTTGCCCACGCCCAGTCGGCGCAGCAGCACCGCCTCGGTCGCCTCGACCCAGCGCTGTACGGCCGAGTGGTGGTAGTGGCCGGCCGCGTCGGTGTCCTGCCACTCGACGCGGCGCTCGACCAGGACCGAGGGCAGGTCGGTGGGGTCGTCGACGGCCGGGTCGGTGGGGTCGCTCACGTCGGTCCGGATCGGGCCGGTCGAGCCGAGCGGGCTGTCTTGGGGCATCGTCGCGCCTTTCACGAGGCTTCCGGGGCAAGGGAGTTCGGGGCCGGTTCGCCGGTGTTGGCGGCCCAGGCGCGCAGTTCGGCGCGGCGCAGTTTGCCGTTGCCGGTTCGGGGCAGGGCGGCCACGAACTCGACGGCGCGCGGGTACTTGTACGGCGCGATCGTGTTCTTGACGTAGGACTGGATGCGCTCGGCGGTGTTGGCGTCGGCCGCGACCCCCTGGCGCAGCACGACGTACGCCTTGACGATCAACCCGCGGCGGGGATCCGGCGCGCCGACCACGCCGCACTCGGCGACGTCGGGGTGTGCGGCCAGGGCCACTTCGACCTCGGGGCCGGCGATGTTGTAGCCGGAGGAGATGATCATGTCGTCGCTGCGCGCCTGGTACCAGAGGTAGCCGTCGGAGTCCCGGATATAGGTGTCGCCGGTGATGTTCCAACCATCGCGCACGTAGTCGAGCTGGCGCGGGTCGTCCAGGTAGCGGCACCCGGTCGGGCCCTTGACCGCGAGCTGTCCCGGTGTGCCGTCGGGGACCGGCTTGCCGTCGGCGTCCAGGACGACCGCCTCGAAGCCGGGTACGGCCCGCCCCGTCGCGCCGGGCCGGATGTCCTCGTCGGCGGCGGAGACGAACACGTGCAGCAGCTCGGTCGCGCCGATGCCGTCGATCAGCTCGATGCCGGTGGCCTCGTGCAGGTCGTGCCAGGTCTCCGCGGGCAGCGTCTCGCCCGCCGACACGCAGCGGCGCAGGCCCCGGAGGAGATCGGCATGGCCCGCGGCCATGACCGCCCGGTACGCGGTCGGCGCGGTGAACAGCACCGTGACGCCGTGGTCGGCGACGATCCGGGCCAGCCGCTCGGGTGTGGCGTGTTCGAGCAGCAGGGTGGCCGCGCCGACGTGCAGCGGGAAGACCACCAGGCCGCCGAGACCGAAGGTGAAGCCGAGCGGCGGGGTGCCCGCGAACAGGTCGTCCGGGGTGGGCTTGAGGATGTGCCGGGAGAAGGTGTCGGAGTTGGCCAACACGTCACGGTGGAAGTGCATGGTGGCCTTGGGCCGACCGGTGGTACCTGAGGTGAACGCGATCAGCGCCACGTCGTCGGCGGCGGTGTCCACGGCCTCGAAGTCGGCGCTCTTGGTCGCGCAGCGCCGGGTCAGGTCGTCGGCCGCGTCGCCGCCGTAGGCCACGGTGGTCAGGCCGGGGACGGCCGCGGCGGTCGGTTCGTCCATGAAGCGGTGGTCGCACAGCGCGATCGTGGGTCGGCCGATCTCGCACAGCGTGGTCAACTCGTGCGCCCGGAGCAGCGGCATCGTGGTCACCGCGACACCGCCCGCCTTGAGCACGCCGAACCAGCAGGCGACCAGCCACGGGTTGTTCGGACCGCGCAGCAGCACCCGGTTGCCCGGCACCAGGCCGAGGTCCTCGGTCAGCACCCGGGCGACCTGATTGGCCCTGGTTCGCAGGTCGCCGTAGCTCCACTGCTCGTCCAGGGTGACCAGACACCGTCGCTCGGCACCGAGCCGATCGATGGTGTCGTCGAGCAGGACCCGGGCGCAGTTCAGCCGGGTCGGGTAGCGCAATTCCGGTAGTTCGAAGAGCAGTTCGGGCCACTGTTCGGCAGGTGGCAATCGATCACGACAGAACGTGTCGACGTGAGCGGAACGGGACAGCTCCATGTGCGCGCACCTCATCCTGGTGTCAGCGGGAGTCGCGGAGCCAGTATCTATCAATTATGACGACAGTCAACGTTGCGCGATATATTTCCTTCGGCGACACCGCTGCGGGAAACGGGTGTCGACGGGTACCGGGCACACAAACGCCCACCCCGGCGGGCGGCGTCCGGGCCGAGGCCGGGACACCGGGGTGCCGAGGTGGGCGGGGTTGGCGGGAGCGGCGGGATTGGCGGGGCATGGTCGCGAGAGTCCCCCACTCGGGGGCTCGTACCACCGCGCTTGGACCTTTCGGGTGAGCCGAGCGGCGCCGACGCCGAGCTATTCGACCGTGACCGACTTGGCCAGGTTGCGGGGGCGGTCGATGTCCTCGCCGAGGGCTCGCGCCGCGTGGTACGCGAGCAGCTGGGTGGGGATGGTGAGCAGGATCGGGTCGAGTTCGCGCTCGTTGCGCGGCACGGTGATCCGGTCGGCCTCCAGGTCGCCGAGGTCCACCCCCGGGTGGGTGATCACGGTCAGCCGACCGCCGCGCGCGCGGATCTCGTGCGCTGCGGCGAGGTTGCGTTCGACCAGGTCGTCGTCCGGGATGACGGCCACGGTCGGCAGGTCGGCGTCGATCAGCGCGAGCGGCCCGTGCTTGAGTTCGCTGCTGGGGTACGCCTCGGCGTGCCGGTAGGTGATCTCCTTGAACTTCTGCGCCGCCTCGCGCGCCACCGGATACCCCCGGACCCGGCCGATGAAGAACAGGCTGCGCGCGTCCGCGAGCCGTCGGCCCGCCTGGGCGATGGTCTCCTCGTCCGCCAGGATCTCGGCGATCTGGCCGGGCAGTGCCTGGAGGCCGGCCAGGATCCGCGCGCCGTCCGCGTGCGAGAGGTCGTGTACTCGACCGAGGGCGAGCGCGAGCAGCGCGAAGCCGACCGCCATGTGGGTCAGTGCCTTGGTCGAGGCGACCGAGACCTCGGGCCCGGCATGCAGATAGATCCCCCCGTCGCACTGGCGCGCGATCGACGAGCCGACCACGTTGACCAACCCGACCACTCGGCCGCCCTTGCGCTGGATCTCGCGGACCGCGAAGAGCGTGTCGGCGGTCTCGCCGGACTGGCTGACCGCGACGTACAGCGTGTCCGGCTCGATCACCGGATTGCGGTAGCGGAACTCCGAGGCGGGCTCGGCGTCGGCGGGCACCCGGGCCAGGTCCTCGATCAGCGTCGCGCCCAACTGGCCCACGTAGTACGCCGATCCGCAGCCGAGCACCTTGACCCGGCGGAAGCCGCGCAACTCGCGCAGCTCCATCCGCAGGCCGTCGAGGCGGGCCGAGCCGAACCGGTCGTCGAGCCGGCCGCCGAGCATGCGCTCGACGGAGGAGGGCTGTTCGTGAATCTCTTTGTGCATGAAGTGGTCGTGGCCCGCGAGTTCGAGTTCCTCGACGGTGAGTTCGACCGTGGTGGGCGTCTTGGCGACGTCGTCCCGCTCGCGGGTGAAGGTCCGGAAGCCGGTGGCGGTCACACTGGCCAGTTCGCCGTCTTCCAGGTGTACGACCGAACTGGTGTGCCGGACCAGGGCGGACACGTCGCTGGCCACGAACATCTCGCGCTCGCCGACCCCGATCACGAGCGGCGAGCCGTTGCGGGCCACCACGATCCGGTCCGGCGTCGCGGTGTCCACGACGGCGATCGCGTACGTCCCGGTCACCTGCGCGAGCGCGGCCAGGACGGCGGTTTCCAGGGTGTCCTGCGTCCGCGTCGCGCCGGCGATCAGGTGGGCCAGGACCTCGGTGTCGGTGTCCGAGGCGAGGTCGACGCCCTCGGCCGCGAGGCGGGCGCGCAGTTCGGCCGCGTTGTCGATGATGCCGTTGTGGACGACCTGGATCCGGCCGTCGGCGGAGGGCTGCGGGTGGGCGTTCGCCTCCGAGGGCGCACCGTGGGTGGCCCAGCGGGTGTGCCCGATGCCGACCCGCCCGGCGGTTTTGGCCGGCACGGCGGCGGCGAGCGCGTGTACGCGGCCCACCCGGCGGACCACCTTGACCGTGCCACGCGCGCCGAGCACGGCGATGCCGGCCGAGTCGTAGCCGCGGTACTCCAGTCGTCCCAGGCCTTCGAGCAGGATGGGGGCGGCCTGCTGGGCGCCGATGTATCCGACAATTCCACACATACTGCTGCGCTCCTCGGCAGGTCGACGGACCGACCGGCGGGGCGGTCGGGGGTGGATGGTGTGCACGGGGCCTGCGGGCGACGCGACGGCGGTCGCGGTCGCGACCGTCGCGCCCGGTCGGTTCAGCCGTAGATCACGCGGCGCAGTTGACGTTCGGTCAACTCCGGTGGCGCGACGAGGCGTTCGCCCAGTTCGTCGGCGATCAGGCGATAGATCTGCGCGTTACGCCGACCGTAGACCTTGTGATGGCGGTGCCGGCGCCGCACATAGTCCTCGACCGGTTCGCGATACCAGGCCAGCACGTCGTCGACGATCCGCGCCACCTCGCCGGGTGCGAGGCCGGTCGTCGCCACGATGCGCTCCACCAATTCGCCGTCAGCCACCCCCCGATCCTGGCCCCATGCCGCCCCTACGGCAAGAATCTGCCCGAATTCGGGCAGATCCGAGGCCACGCGGCCGGGTCGGCGGTCGCGGTGTGGGCCGTGGACGGGTCCACGGCCCGTGCCGATGTTCCCCTCGCGCACCTGTCCGGCCGTCCGCGTAGCGCACTCCGGTCGTGGGAGCGCGCGGAAGTGGGGTGTGTCCTGCTCCGCGCGCCGGGTGTCGGGGTGGGGTGTCGCGGTGCCACGCTGGGGGGATGGATCGTGCACCCGACATCCACCTCGTCGTGACCGGTACCGGCCTGAACGCGCGGATCACCGATCAGGCCCTCGCCGTCGTCGACGACGATCTCCGCGCCGACTACGAACGCGCGGTCAGCCAGGGCCTGAAGGCCGCCGCCGCGGCCTGGGACGCCCACCGCTACGACGACTTCGCCGTCCATCTCGCCGCGGCCGCCGACACCCTCACCGAGATCCAACGCATGGCCGTCACCTGCAAGGACCGCGCCGGCTACGAGGCCCTGACCGCCCGAGCCCGCCGCCTCGCCGCCCTCGACCCGGACGCCCCGGAAGCTGCGGAAGCCCTGGGTGCCCCGGAGGCCCCGAACGGCGCGGACGCCGCGGACGCCGACTGAATCGCCGACGCCCCCGCCATGCGCCACCCTGTCCCCATGAACGACCGGACACCCCACCGCACCATCCACATCGGCGGCCCGACCCACCCGACTCCCGCCGAACTCCGCGCCGAACTCCCCGACGACCTGCGCATGGACTTCGAGGAGGCCTATCAGGACGCCCTGGCCGAGGCCAACGCCAACGGCACCCTGCAACCGTTGGCCGACACCCTCGCGACGTGGCAGGCCGAACTCGCCCGCCACCGCGCACGAGCGGCCGACGACTGACACGGGCCTGGTCGATGTGATCCGGGCCACACCGTGTCACAAGTTCGGTTCGGGCGACGCCTTGTGTGCGTAACCCGAGCGAACGGACCAGGGACCATGACACAGCACACCGGTGGGCGCACGGCAGTCATCGTGATCGGCGGCGGATACGCCGGAGTTCTCGCGGCCAACCGGCTGACCCGCCGCGAGGACGTGGCCGTGACCCTGATCAACCCTCGCGCGACCTTCGTCGAGCGACTGCGGCTGCACCAGTTGGTGGCGGGGTCGGACGACGCGGTCGTCGACTACCGGGACGTGCTGAGCGCGCGCGTCGAACTCGTGGTCGATTCCGCGACCGCGATCGACCGGGAGGCGCGCACCGTGGCGCCGGCCGGCGGCGGCACGGTCGCGTACGACCACCTGATCTACGCCGTGGGCAGCCGGAGCGGCGTGCCGAAGGTGCCCGGCGCGGACCGGTACGCCTACCCGATCGCCACGCTGGAGGAGGCCGAGCGGCTGCGCGAGGCGGTGGCCGCGGCACCCGCCGACACGGCGTTGACGGTCGTCGGCGGCGGCGCCACCGGCATCGAGACCGCGGCCGAACTCGCCGAGACGGGCCGTGCCGTCACCCTCGTCTGCGGTGGGCGACTCGGCCCCTACCTCCACCCGAACGGCCGCCGCTTCGTCGCCAAGCGACTGGCGGCCCTCGGCGTGACCGTCCTCGAAGGCCCCGACACCAAGGCTGCGTCCGTGACGGCCGACGCCGTACACCTCGCCGACGGCCGCGAGGTGCGCGGCCACGTGACCACCTGGGCCGCCGGCTTCGGCGTCCCCGACCTGGCCGCCCGCAGCGGCCTGAGCACCGACGAAACGGGTCGCCTCCGCACCGACGAGACCCTGACCAGCATCGACGACGACCGCATCGTCGCGGCCGGCGACGCGGCCTCGCCCTCGGGCCTCGCCTACCGGATGGGCTGCCAGTCCGCCGTACAGCGTCGAGAAGGTGGTCCGCCTCCTCCTCGTCGGCCTCGGCGACAAGGAGGGCGCGCTCACCGGCGAGCCCACCACCGTCAACGGCGATCCGGCGCTGCTCCTGCGCGTCGACGGCGAGATCGACAGCGTGATGACGATCCGGGTCGAGAAGGGGCTCGTCACCGGCATCTACTTCGTCCGCAACCCCGCCAAGCTCACCCACATCGCCGCCGCCACCCCGTTCACCCCGAGCTGACACCGGAACACCCGCGGCGGCCCACTGCCCGTGGCATCGGTTTTCCGGGGCCTGTTCTACACGTGTCAACCGGCCGAAATCCGCCTAGGCACGGGGGAGATCGGGGCGGGACTATGTGTGCGCAAAGCCGAGTGTCAAGGGTGACGACTGCGGTAGAGGCGGACGAGGCAAGGCCGTTCCGGCTCGGGCATCCCAACGTGGGACGCGGCGTCCCCACGTCTTCCGAGGAGACCCGCCCGTGCTTCCCATGCCTCGCACCATCGCCGCGGTGGCCGCCGCCGTGGCCGCGGCCGCCATCGGCGTCGTCGCACCGAGCGCCCAGGCCGCGCCCGCGGCGAGCTACGCCACGAACTACGCCGCTCTGGGCGACTCGTACAGTTCCGGAGTCGGTACCGGCTCCTACCTTCCCGACAGCGGCTCGTGCAAGCGCAGCGCCAAGTCCTACCCCGCCCTGTGGAATCAGGCCCACCCGGGCGGCACCTTCGCGTTCGCCGCCTGTTCCGGTGCCAAGACCGCCGACGTACGCTCCGGTCAACTGTCCGTCCTGAACAGCGCCACGCAGTTGGTGACCATCAGCGTCGGCGGCAACGACGCCGGATTCGTCAGCACCATCACCACCTGCGTGCTCAGTTCGGACAGCGAGTGCGCCGCGGCCGTGAACAAGGCCAAGACGTACGCGACCACCACCCTGCCCGGCGATCTCGACGCCACCTACGCCCAGATCCGGGCCAAGGCCCCCAACGCCCGCCTCGTCGTGCTCGGTTACCCGCGCCTGTTCGAACTCGGTTCGTGCTTCCTGGGCTTGAGCCAGGCCAAACGCACCGTGATCAACCAGGCCGCCGACACCCTGGACGAGGTCACCCACCAGCGCGCGAGCGCCGCGAACGCCGATTTCGCCGACGTACGCTCGCGGTTCGCCGGACACGGGGTCTGTGCGTCCAACGCCTGGGTCAACGGCGTCACCCTGCCGATCGACGAGTCGTACCACCCCACCACTTCCGGCCAGAGCCAGGGCTACCTGCCCGCGCTCCAGGCCGTGGTGGGCGTGCGCGCGCACTAGAACCGGCACGAGAGCCGGCACGAGAACCGGTACGCGACACCGTCCGGGGCGGCCCCAGGTCGTCCCGGACGCGCGTCGTCACCCCCGGCGCGCCACCAGGTAGCCGGCCTCCCGGTCGAAGTCGACCACCCGCGCCCCGGCGTCGAGCAGCCCGCCCAGTACCTCGCGCAGCGCCGACCGCCAGGCCCCGGCCGCCTCGGGGTCGGTCCGGCGCATCGCCTCGATGTCGGCGGGCACCGCGACCCGTACCACCTCGGCGTCGGTCCGCAGCAACACCGGCCGGCCGTCGCGCTCCACCAGGGCCGGCTCGGCCCGCACCACCGCATCCGACACCGCCGCGTCCCCCACGGCCGCCCGCACGCGAGCGTCGTGCAACCGCCACACGGCCAGCACCCGGTCGCTGCGATCCCCGCTGTTGACCGTGTCGACCATGTCGTCGCCGTAGAAGTTCGGCAGGTACTCCTCCGGCCGCGCACCCAGTTTGACCAGGTTGAAGTAGGCGTTCCGGCGAACCAGCGGGTCGAACGTCCAGGTGATCCGGCTCAGCCCGCGCGCGAGCGCCCATTCCCGCTGGTGCCGCTTGAGCGCGAAGCCCACCCCGCTCCCGGCCACGGCCCCGGTCGCGTGCGAGTGCAGCGTCTCGCCGATCGGCGCGCCGAAGAAGGCCACGGACGCGCCGACGAGCCGGCCGCCCCGATACGCCCCGGCCACGTAGTTGCCGGCATGGTCCAGCGCCCGCATCAGCTCGACGGTCAGCACCCGGCCCTGCCCCGCGACGTGCGGCCAGATGTCGTCGTACAGCCGCTCGACCTCCCGGAACTCGTCGAGTTCGTGCAGCTCGCGCACCACCGGATCGCCCATCCCGCCGCCGCCCTTCGCCCGCCGACCATCGGCGTCGCGGTCATGGGCTACCCCGACCCCGCGTCCGCCGAACGGAGCCCGTCACCCCATCGGCCGTCGGACGCCCGGCCCGGACCACCCCTCCGGTGACGTGCTTCACACGCAAAGCACTGCGCCCCAGAACACCTCGACAGCAATATCTTTGCGTCTTTCGAGGGAAATCCCGCAAGGTACTTGCGTCGAGGGCGAGCCGTTGGTGTGCTTACCGCACCCCACCCCACCATCCGGTTTCGACGGAGGCTCCCGTGCGCGCAGATCAGGCTTCTCCGTCGGTTTCGTTGGACGACAAGTACGCCGCCGGCCAGGGCCGCGTGCTGATCTCGGGCGTACAGGCGCTCATCCGCCTGACCCTGGAACAGCGTCGCCTCGACACCGAGCGCGGACTGGACACCCGGGTCTTCGTCAGCGGCTACCAGGGCTCGCCGCTGGGCGGTGTCGACCTGGAGATGGGGCGCGCCAAGCGGTTCCTGGACCCGGCCGGGGTGGTGTTCCAGGCCGGACTCAACGAGGAGCTGGCCGCGACCGCCGTGGCCGGGACCCAGCTGGTGGACCAGACGCCGGGCGCCCGGTACGCCGGGGTGACCGGCTTCTGGTACGGCAAGAACCCGGGCCTGGACCGCGCCGCCGACGCTATTCGGCACGCCACGATGGCCGGCACCGCACCCCTCGGCGGTGCCGTCGCGTGGATCGGCGACGACCCGGGCAGCAAGTCGTCGACGGTGCCCAGCTCGTGCGAGCCGATGATGGAAAGCCTGTCGATGCCGCTGCTCGCCCCCGGCACGGTCGGCGAGATCGTCGAGTTCGGGCTGCACGCGGTGGCCATGTCGCGCGCCTGCGGCCTGTGGACCGGCCTGAAGATCGTCGCCGACATCGCCGACGCGTCGACCACGGTGGACGTGTCCGGGTGGGGCAAGGACATCCCGGTCCCGGCCGCGACCAAGCGCGGCACGCTGCCGACCCTGGTCGGTCCGGCCGCGCTCGACGCCGAGCACGACCTGATCACCCGCCGGCTCGACCTGGCCCGCGCGTACGCCCGCGAGCACGGCCTGAACAAGGTCGTGCACGACACCTCCGACGCCCGGCTGGGCATCCTCGCCGCCGGCGTGTCGTTCTCGGTGGTCCGCCGCGCGCTGACCGACCTCGGTCTGACCGACGACGCGGCCCCGGACATCCGGCTGATCCGCATCGGCATGCCGTTCCCGCTGGACGACGCGGAACTCGCCGAGCTGACCGACGGCCTGGACGAGGTCCTGGTGGTCGAGGACAAGGTGCCGTTCCTGGAGGCCCGGCTCAAGGAGGCGCTGTACCGTCGCCCGAACGCGCCCCGCATCGTCGGTCGGCGCGACGACACCGGCCGCCCGCTGCTCACCGCGCGCGGCACGCTCGGCGCCGACGACGTGGCCCGCGCGATCGCCGCCCGGCTCGGCGCGGACCGGCTGCCCGAGTCCGCCGGCGCCTACCTCGCCACGCTCGCCCCCAAGCGCCGCGCCCGGATCGCGCTGCCGATGCTGGCCTCGCGCACCCCGTACTTCTGTTCCGGCTGTCCGCACAACGCCTCCACCCGCACCGCCGACGACACCCTGGTCGGCGTCGGCATCGGCTGCCACGTGATGATCGCGCTCGACGGCAAGGGCCGCGGGCACCAGCTCGGGCTGACCCAGATGGGCGGCGAGGGCGCGCAGTGGATCGGCCTGGCGCCGTTCACCGACGACAAGCACTTCGTGCAGAACCTCGGCGACGGCACCTTCCACCACTCGGGCTCGCTGGCCATCCGCGCCACCGTCGCCGCCGGCACCAAGATGACCTACAAGCTGCTGTACAACGACGCGGTCGCGATGACGGGTGGCCAAAAGGCCGAGGGCCGGTTGGACGTACCGGCGTTGACCCGACTGCTCGCGGTCGAGGGGGTGCGCCGCGTGGTGGTCACCACCGACGACCCGCGCGGCTACCGGGGAGTTCGGCTCGACCCGATCGCGAGCGTTAGGCACCGCGACGAACTCCAGGACGTGGAGCGCGAGTTGTCCGCGCTCGACGGGGTCACCGTGCTGATCCACGACGATCGGTGCGCGGCCGAGGAGCGTCGACTGCGCAAGCGTGGGCAGCTGCCGACCCCGGCCGAGAAGGTCGTGATCAACGAGCGCGTGTGTGAGGGTTGCGGCGACTGCGGCGACAAGTCGTCGTGCCTGTCGGTGCAGCCCGTGGACACCGAGTTCGGCCGCAAGACGCACATCCACCAGGGTTCGTGCAACTCCGACTTCAGCTGCCTGAACGGCGACTGCCCGTCCTTCCTGCTGGTCGAGCCGGGCACCCGCAAGGCCCGGGCCATACCCGACCTGCCGCTCGAACCCGCCCTGCCCGAGCGCCGGTTCGGCGCGGACGACCTGCTGGTGCGGATGCCCGGCATCGGCGGCACCGGCGTGGTCACCGTCTCCTCGATCCTGCAGATGGCCGCGCACATGGACGGGCTCTACGCGGCCGGCCTGGAGCAGACCGGCCTGGCCCAGAAGGGCGGACCGGTGGTGTCCGACCTGCGCCTTTCCACCCGGCCGATCAACGGCGCGCTGCGCGCCTCGCGCTCCGGCGCCGACGTGCTGATCGGCTTCGACCTGCTCGGCGCGGCGGCGGAGAGCAACCTGGCCACCGCCGACCCGGAGCGCACCGTCGCCGTGGTCAACACCGCGATCGTGCCCACCGCCGCGATGGTCACCAACCAGATCGCGCTGCCCGGTTCGCCGACCGAGACGCTGGAGCGGATCGACACCGCGACCCGGCGGGCCGACAACCTGTACGTGGACGCGCTCGGGTTGTCCGAGGCGCTGTTCGCCGACCACATGCCGGCCAACATGATCCTGGTCGGCGCCGCGTTCCAGCACGGTTGCCTGCCGCTGAGCGCGGCGGCGATCGAGCAGGCGATCACGCTCAACGGCGCGGCGGTGGACAAGAACCTGGCGGCGTTCCGGTGGGGTCGGGCGCTGGCCGTGGACCCGGCCGCGGTACTGGCCGCCGCGGTCGCCGCGCCGCCGCTCGCGGTGGTCCCGGTGGACGCGGCCTCGGTGGCCCTGGCCGACCGCTCCGGCGGCGAAGCGGCGCTGCGCGAGGTGCTCGGCACCCGGATCGCCGATCTGACGGGGTACCAGGACGCGTCCTACGCCCACCGCTACGCCGACGACGTGCGCACGATTCGGACCCTGGCCGTCGAACGCGCGGGGGCCGAGGGCGGCGAGCGGGTCGCGGTGGCCTATGCGAGGGCGCTGCACCACCTGATGGCCTACAAGGACGAGTACGAGGTGGCCCGCCTCCACCTCGACCCGGTCGAACAGGCCCGGCGCGACGCCGAGTTCGGCCCAGACGCGGCGGTCTCGGTGCTGCTGCACCCGCCGGTGCTGCGCTACCTCGGGATGAAGCGCAAGATCCGGCTGCAGCGCACGGCGGTGCCGGCCTTCAAGGCACTGCGCGCGGCGCGCGGCCTGCGCGGCACCCGCTGGGATGTGTTCGGCTACGCCGAGGTGCGTCGGGTCGAGCGCGAACTGGTCGCCGAATACCGTACGTTGGTCCGGACGGCGCTGCGCGAGCTGACCGCCGACAACGTCGACGCGGTGATCGCCCTGGTGGCGCTGCCCGAGACGATCCGGGGCTACGAGGACATCAAGCTCGCCCGAGTCGCCGAGTATCGCGCCGCCGCGCGCGCCGCCCTGGCCGAACTCACCGCGCCCGCCGCGGTCGCCGCCCCGGCCGGCCCGCCGCTGGTCCCGGCGAACTGACCGCGGCCCGCCCCCGCTCCATCCCCCACCCCCGACCTCCCCGACCTCCGGAGCAGCCGTGACCGTCGACCGCCTCCTGCCCACCCGGGACGCCGAGGATCTGCTCGACCTCACCCGTACCGTCGCCGACCGCGAACTGGCGCCCGTGGCCGCCCGGCACGAGCGCGAGGAGTCGTACCCGGAAGGGTTGTTCGCCGTCCTGGGCGAGGTCGGCCTGCTCGGGCTGCCCTACCCGGAGGAGGAGGGCGGCGGCGGTCAGCCGTACGAGGTCTACCTCCAGGTGCTGGAGGAGTTGGCCGCGCGCTGGGCGGCGGTCGCGGTGGCCACGAGCGTGCATACGCTGGCCTGCTTCCCGGTGGCCACCTACGGCTCGACCGCGCAGCGGGAGCGCTGGTTGCCCGACATGCTGGAGGGCCGCCTGGTCGGCGGCTACAGCCTGTCCGAGCCGCACGCGGGCTCCGACGCGGCCGCGATCGTGTGCAAGGCGCGGCCGATCGCCGACGGATACCGGATCACCGGCACCAAGGCGTGGATCACGCACGGCGGAAAGGCCGACTTCTACGCCCTGTTCGCGCGTACCGGCGAGGGCGGCCGGGGCATCTCGTGCTTCCTGGCGCCGGGCGAGGCGGAGGGGCTGGCCTTCGGTCGGCCCGAGGCGAAGATGGGCCTGAACGCGGTCCCGACGACCAGCGCGTTCTGGGACGGCGCGGTCCTGGACCGGGATCGGCTGATCGGCGCGGAGGGTCAGGGGCTGGCGATCGCGCTCAGCGCCCTGGACTCGGGCCGGCTGGGCATCGCGGCCTGCGCGACGGGTCTGGCTCAGGCCGCCCTGGACGCCGCGGTCGAATACGCCAACGAGCGCACCACGTTCGGCCGCCGCATCGTCGACCACCAGGGCCTGGGCTTCCTCCTGGCCGACATGGCCGCCGCCGTCGACTCCGCCCGCGCGACCTACCTCGACGCGGCCCGCCGCCGCGATCTGGGTCGCCCGTACAGCCGCCAGGCCAGCGTGGCCAAGCTGATCGCCACCGACGCGGCGATGAAGGTCACCACGGACGCGGTCCAGGTCTTCGGCGGCGCGGGCTACACACGGGAGTTCCCGGTCGAGCGCTACATGCGCGAAGCGAAGATCATGCAGATCTTCGAGGGCACCAACCAGATCCAACGCATGGTCATCGCCCGCGGCTTCACCCACCCGGAGAAGTAGCCGGCGGGCCACCCGGCGGCCCGGTCCGGAAGCCGCCGGCCTGTGTGGAGCCCGATCCGTACGGGGTCCGGCCGATCGTGGCGTCGACCGCGTCCTTGAAGGCCCTGATCCGCCCGGACGACAACGGCTTCAGGCCGTCTTCGGCCTCGTTCGTGTACTGCACGCGATGGCTCACGGGATCGCGTTCCCGTCCCGATCGACGCAGTCGGAGAAGTCCCCGGCCTTGAGGCGGGCGTGTACGGCCTCGTCGTCCTCCTGGGCCTCCGGCGGAAGTGCCCAGTGCAGGATCGCGTCGCGTTCGAGTCGATCCAGCGGGGTCTCGTACATGACCTTGTCGAACTCGTCCCGGCGGTCCTCGGGCAGCGCCGCCCGGATCTCGGCAAGGGTGTTCGGCAGCTCGATGCGCTCGCCGCGGACCACGGTCGTTCTGGGCATACACGCCTCCTCGGTGTGAGGCTCCCAGAGTGACAGTGGATCGGTCGCGCGCGGTACCCGGCGCGTGCGGGCGAAGGACTCGTCGCGATCCGTACGCCGGGCGCGGGCCGATCGGTGGTGCGCCCGCGAGAGCGACCGGCCGCCCGGACCTACCCGCCCGGCAGGTCCGGGCGCAGGCGTTGCCACGTGGGGTGGCGCAGGCGGCCCTCCGGTGTCCAGCCCCAGGCGGTGACCTCGGCAACCAAGCGGGGGTCGACCCACTGGGCGCCGGGCACGTCCACCATCCCCGCGAACGGCGAGTCCGCGCGCGCCAGCGCGCCCAGGTATTCGCCCAGTTCGCCGCGCTCGGCCAGGGTCGGGCCGTCCTCGACCGTGCCGACGTAGCGCAGGCCGTCGGGTGCGGCGACGCCGACCAGCAACGCCCCCGGCAGGCCCCGCAGCTCGCCCCGGCCCTCGATCCAGCCGCCGATGACCACGTCGTGGGTCTCCACGTGCTTGGCCTTGATCCAGTCCGGGGAGCGTTGTCCGGGTTGGTATTCGGAGGCCAGCCGCTTGGCGACGACGCCCTCGTGGCCCTGGTGCAGGCTGGTCGCCCAGGCGCGCCGCGCGTCACCCTCGATCCATTCCGGAGTGGACCAGCGCGGGCCCGCCAGGTCGAGGCCGGCCAGCAACATCCGCCGTTCGCGGTACGGCGTGTGCAGCAACGGCCGGCCGTCCAGATACATCAGGTCGAACAACATCAGGTGCACCGGCGCGTCGATGGTCAGCCGGGCCACCTTGCGCGGGTTGACCACACCCATGCGCCGGCGCAGCTGCGCGTGGTCGGGGCGCCCCCGGTCGTCCAGGACCACGATCTCGCCGTCCAAAACGGCCTGGCGCTGTCCGTGCTGCTCGCCCAGGCCGGCCAGTTCCGGGTACACCCGGGTCACGTCCGCCCCGTCGCGCGCCAGCAGGCGCAGCCCCCCGTCCCCCGCGCAGTACGCCACCGTACGGGCCCCGTCCCACTTGACCTCGAAGCCCCAGTCGAACTGGTACTCCTCCCCGGGCAGCGGCGCCGCGGTGGCCAGCATCGGCGGAATCTCGGGCAACACGGCATGAACATGATCGTGACCGGCCATGCCTCGATCATCGACGGGCCCCGACACCGCCGCCGGCCGAGCCGCCGCGCCCCAATACACCCGAATGGCCGATACATCCGGCCGGTCACCCGCCGACCCGCGCGTTCCGGACCGCCCGACGCCCCTCGAACCCGGGCCCGCGCGGAACCCATTCGAGCGAGCGTCCGACGGTCGCGCCCCTCGGACCCCGCTATCCCCGTCCGGTCGCCGCGTCGATCGCGTCCGCGATGCGCGCGGTGACCGCCGCCTGGTGGTCGGTCAGATAGAAGTGGCCGCCGGTGAAGGTGTGCAGCGCGAACGTGCCGTTCGTGTGGTCGCGCCAGGCCGTGGCCTCATCCAGGGTGACCTTCGGATCCCGGTCGCCGATCAGCACGGTGATCGGGCACTCCAGCGGCGCGCCGGGGGTGCACCGGTACGTCTCGATCGCGCGGTAGTCGGCCCGCAGCGCGGGCAGCACCATCCGCAGCACCTCGTCGTTGGCCAGCAGGCTCGCGTCCGTGCCGCTCATCGAGCGCAGTTCGGCGGCGAGCCCCGCGTCGTCGAGCAGGTGCACCCGCTCGTCACGCTGTCGGTCCGGGGCCCGGCGCCCGGAGGCGATCAGCGCGGCGGGCGGGATCCGCAACCGCCGGGCCACCTCGAAGCCGAGGACCGCGCCCATGCTGTGCCCGAACAGGATCAGCGGAAGTTGCTCGTCCAGCCAGGGATCCAGGGCCTCGGTGATGCGCTCGGCCAGGGTCTCGATGTCTTCGATGAGCGGTTCGGCGCGCCGGTCCTGACGCCCCGGGTACTGCACGCCCAGCACCTCGACGCGCTCCTTGAGCGCCGCCGACAGCGGGAACCAGAAACTCGCCGAGCCGCCCGCGTGCGGCAGCGCGACCAGGCGTGGCACCCGATCGGCGGCCGGATGGAACCGGCGGATCCAGGTGTCCGATACGGATGAGGCGGTACTCATGGCAGGGCCCTTCTGATCGTCACCGAATGATCGTGCTGCGTGACCGTCAGCCTGCCATCGAGTCCTTGCGCGCGCCCAGTGGTTCGGCCCCGGTGAGCACCGCGTGCTGGATCTCACGCAGCGCCCGGGACGGTTCCAGGCCCAGCAGTTCGCGCAGCGCGGTGCGGGTGTCGCGGTACACCGCGAGCGCGTCGCCGCGCCGGCCGCAGTGGTACAGCGCGACCATCAGGTGCCGGGCGAAGTTCTCGTGCAGCGGATACTCGCCGGTCAGCGCGTACAGCCGGGCCACCGTCTCCCGGTGCCGGCCGAGCGCGAGGTTCGCCTCCACCAGCAACTCCAGGCACTCCAGCCGGGACGCCTCCAACCGCGCGGCGTGTGCCCGAACGATCGGCCCGAGGCTCACCCCCGCGTAGGCCGGTCCGCGCCACAGGTCGAGCGCGCTCGTGTACACCTCGGCCGCCTCGTGGTACCGCCCGGCCCGCGCGCCCGCGCGACCACGTTCGACCAGGCGGTGGAAGGTGTCGGCGTCGAGGCGGTCCGGACCGGTGTGCAGCACGTAGCCGCCGGCGCAGGTGGCCAATGGGCCGGTGCGGGCCGGTCCCGGCGCGCCGAGCATCGCCCGCAGCCGGGAAACGTACACGTGCACCGTCGACTTCGCCCGCTGCGGCCCGGCGTCGGTCCAGATCTCCGCGACGATCTGGTCGACCGTCAGCAGTTGGTCCCGCCGCGCGAGCAGGGCGGAGAGGAGCGTTTCCGGCTTGGGCGCCGCGATCGTGCGCGGCGTTGCGCCGTCGACGATCCGCACGGGGCCGAGAATCTCGTACCGCAACGGCTCTTCCCTCTCTGTGGCGCTGCCTGTGGCGTCCGGTCCTGCTCTCTCACGACGGTGACATATGACGGGCGTATGGCGTACCCCTGACCAACCCCTACGCCGCCTTGCGCCGAGCTTGCGCAGACCCCCCGCGCGGCCGCGTCGGCCTTCCCTCGGCGGCCCGGATCCGCCTATGGTCGATCGATGAGCACTGCCCGTTCGCCCGAGCGCGCCCTGTACGCCGTCAGCGACCTGCATTCCGCCATTCCGTCCAACCGCAGACTCGTCGAGGGCATCCGGCCGGGGCACGACGAGGACTGGATCCTGGTCGGAGGCGACGTGGCCGAGCACGTCGAGGAGACCGCCTCGACCCTGCGCCTGCTCGCCGAGCGCTTCGCCCGGGTGATCTGGGTGCCGGGCAACCACGAGTTGTGGTCCACCAACGACGACCCGGTGCAACTGCGCGGCGAGGAGCGCTACCGGCATCTCGTGGCGATGTGCGGGGAGTTGGGGGTGCTGACCCCCGAGGACCCGTTCCCGGTCTGGGACGGCCCGGGCGAAACCGTCACCGTGGCGCCGATGTTCGTGCTCTACGACTACACGTGGTGGCCGCCGGGCGCGTCGACGCAGCAGCAGGCGTTGGACGCCGCGTACGAGGCCGGTGTGGTGTGCAGCGACGAGTTCATGCTGCACCCGGATCCGTATCCGACCCGCGGCGACTGGTGCCGGGCTCGGGTGGCGTACACCGAGGACCGGCTCGTGGCGGCGGCCGATCCGGCGGCGCCGTTCCTGATGGTCAACCACTTCCCGCTGGTCCGGCAGCCCACGGACGTGCTGTGGTACCCGGAGTTCGCCCAGTGGTGCGGCACCGACCTGACCGCCGACTGGCATCGGCGTTTCCCGACCGCCGCCGTGGTGTACGGCCACCTGCACATCCCGCGCACCACCTGGTACGACGGGGTGCGGTTCGAGGAGGTCTCGCTCGGCTATCCGCGCGAGCGCAAGAACGGGCTGCGCAGGCCGATTCCGCGCCGGATCCTGCCGGCCGAGGTCGCCGGGACCGCCGGAGCCGGCCGTTCGGGGCAATCGGCGGGTGCCCGATGACGATGATCGACCGCATCCTGCCGCCCGGGGTGTTCGCCGAGGAGTGCTTCGACGACCCCGACGGGCCGCCGCTGTACCCGGCCGAGGAGGCGCTGCTCGCGAACGCCGTGGACAAGCGGCGCCGCGAGTTCACCACCGTCCGACGGTGCGCGCGGCGTGCGTTGGCCCGAATGGGCGTGCCGGCCGCGCCGTTGTTGCCGGGGCTGCGCGGTGCGCCCGGTTGGCCGACCGGTGTGGTCGGCAGCATGACGCACTGCGACGGGTATCGGGCCGCGGTGGTCGCGGATGCCGGCGCGGTGCTGACCCTGGGCATCGACGCGGAGCCGGCGGGGCCGCTGCCCGACGGCGTCCTCGAGGTGGTCGCGTCCGAGACCGAGCGTAAACACCTGCGCGCACTGGCCGCCGATCGGCCGGAGATCGCGTGGGACCGGCTCCTGTTCAGCGCCAAGGAGTCCGTCTACAAGGCGTGGTTCCCGCTCACCTCGCGCTGGTTGGACTTCGCCGAGGCCGAACTCGAATTCGACCCGGCGGGCACGTTCGACGCCCGGCTGCTGATCGAGGATCGACCGCTGGACGGGTTCGCGGGACGGTGGCAGGTGGATCTGGGCATCGCGGTGACGGCGATCGTGGTGCGGCACGGCGACTGATGCGCTCGGGGCGGGGCCGCCGTCGGCCCCGCCCCGGTCCGCCCGTCGGCGTCGGTATCGCCGTCAGCTCCGGGTGAACCGCACCAGATTCTCCGCCGTGGGCCGCCACGCCTCGGCGAATTCCGCCGGCAGCTCCACGGCGTCCAGGATCGGATGCCTCGGTACCGAGACCCGATACCGGATCCGCCAGCCGCGTGGCGTGTGTTCGAGGATGTCGTAGTAGTCCCCGCCGTGTACCTCGCCGTCGATCAGTGTCGCGATGTAGCGGCTGCGGGCCCGGACCGTACCGCCCGCGTCCACCAGGAGCACGGTGTCGAGCGTCTGGTGGTCGGGGGTGTCCGGACTGCGTCGGCCGGTGAACTGCCGCGCCGAGGCGATGCCTTCGATGGTGTAGCCGGCGCCGATCGTGTTCTCGATCACCGCGTTGTCCGTGAACACCCGGTGCAGGTCCCCGACTTCGTCGTTGTCGAAGACATGCGCGAACTGCGCGAGGGTGTCGTGGATCTCCGCGACGTCCGCCGCGCTCAGCGCGGGGCCGCCGGTCACGGCGCGACCACCTCGGCGAGCCGGACCGCGAGCGGGAAGCCGACCCTGCTCACGCCCGCCCCGGCCTCGCGGGGGGCGCGCGGCAGGCTCAGCCGATAGGCGATCCGCCAGCCGGCGGGGGTCTTCCGGAGGATGTCCAGGAATTCGCCGCCGGTGATTCGACCGGCCGGGTTGATCCCGATGTAGCGGCTGCGCGTCTGGACCTGGCCGTGCTCGTCCACCTCGACGGTCGTGTTGACCGTGTGGTGGTCGGGCGTCGCCGCGCTCTTGCTCCGGGTGTATTCGGCGAACTCGGCGATGCCGTGGAAGGCTCGCTTGGGCCCGGTGCCGATCTCGACCACGACGTCCTCGGTGAACACGAGGTCGAGTCCGTCCACGTCACCGTTGTCGAAGACGTGCGCGAACAGCGCGAGCGTGCGGTGGATCTCGGCGAGGTCCACCGGGGTCAATACCTTCGTCATGAATGTCCCAGCCTCGAAGTGATGTCGTATCGCAGTGGCGGTGGCCAGTGGGGGTGATGGGGGCGGGCTCATCCGGCCAACCCGGCGGCCCAGTCGACGATGGTCGCCGCGGTCAGGTCGGCGTGGTCCTCCAGGACGGTGAAGTGGTCGCCGGTGATCTCGATCAGGTCGTGCGGCAGCGGCCAGTACGCCCGCCAGTCCCACCGACCCTCGGGGTCGATCACGGTGCCCGCCACCGGCGTATCCGCCTGCGCGACCAGCGTCGGGGTGGCGATCGGCCGAGGCTTCCAGTCCGCGAACAACCTCTGGTAGAGCCCCATCGTGCTGAGGTTGGTGTCGTCGAGTGTCATGTCGTACTGAGCGACGCGCCCGAGCATCCCCTCGATCATCGCGGGCAGCCACCAGTCCATGCCCGGCACCAGGGCGGTGTCGATCGGGAAGGTGTCGACCAAGCCGAGCCCGACCGGGTACACCCCCTCGGCCTCCAGACGTCGGGTCACCTCGTGCGCGATGCATCCGCCCATCGAGCGGCCGACGACGACGAACGGCTCGTCCCCCACCGCGGCGCGTACGGTCTCCACGTGCATCCGCAGCAGCGCGTCCGCGTGATCCGGCAATGACTCGTCGGCCACGAACCCCGGCGTCTGGATCACGAACACGTCCCGCTCGCCCTGGAACACCTGCCCGAACCGGGCGTATTCGTGCGGTCCGGAGATTGCGCTGAGCGACGGGAAGCAGACGATCTTCGGCCCGGCCACACCGGTCGCCAACCGCAACACCGGCTTGACGTGCCGATCCCGTTCGGACTCCGCGAAGGAGGGCCGCAGCCCCGCCGAGGCCATGATCACCTCGGCGGCCGTGGTGTACTTCTCGGCCGCGCACAGTTGCACGTAGAACGATGCGAGCGCGCCCTTGACCCGGTCGGACCCCGTCGGCGTCGAACTCGGCTGTTCGTCGCGCGACGTGCCCTGCTCCGTGAGCGCGGTGCCCAGATGCCGGGCGAGGGCTCGTGGGGTCGGATGCGCGATGGTCACCGTCGCCGGCAACCGCAGGCCCGTCGCCGTGGCGAGCCGGTTGCGCAGTTCGACGGCGGTCAGCGAGTCCAGGCCGACCTCCAGGAACGCCTGTTCCGCGTCCACCGATTCGTCGGCGGCATGGCCGAGGACCACGCCCAATTCGGTGCGGACCAGGTCCACCAGGATCTCGTCCCGCTCCCCCTCGCCGGCCGCCGCGAGCCGCCGACCGAGGCCCGATTCGGCAACCGCCGGGGCGGTACGCGCCACGCGCCGCTTGCGCCGCCCGGCACCGGCGTCGCCCGCCCGGGCACGCGAACCGGTCCCGTCCGCGAGCCGCCCGGTGGGCACCGGACGCGACGTCAGCGACCCGACGGAAAGCACCGGCGCGCCGGTCTCGTCCCAGGCCGCCACCGCCACCGTGTCCGGCCCGGCGGGGGTGAGCCGAATCCGCAGCCGGGCGGCCCCGGCCGCATGCAGCCGTACCGCGTTCCACGCGTAGGCCAGGCTCGTCCCGACCTCCTCGCCGGCCGCCTCGGCGCGCCGCAACGCATCGACCACCGCCACATGCAGCGCGGCATCCAACAGCGCCGGATGCAACCCGAACTCCGCGGCCTGATCCTTCCCTTCCCCGGACGCCCCGACCTCGGCGAACAACGCCTCGCCGGTCCGCCACGCGGCCCGCAGCCCCTGGAACACCGGCCCGTAGTCGATCCCGGCCGCGGCCAGCACCTCGTACGCGTCCTCGACCGGCACCGACACCCCGTCGGCGGGCGGCCAACTTCCCACATCCGGAAGGACGTCGTCCTCGGCGGACTCCGGTGCGAGGAAGCCGCCGGCATGTCGCGCCCACTCCGCGCCGTCCCCCGCCGCCTCGTCCCGGGAGAAGATCGCGAACCGCCGCCGCCCGTCCTCGCCCGCCGAGCCCACCGCGACCTGGATGTGCACGCCGGCGTCGGAGTCGGCGACTTCGGCGTCGTCGGCGTCGTCGCCCTCATGGGCAAGGATCAGCGGCGCCTCGATCACGAGTTCGTCCACCACGCCGAGACCGACCTCGTCACCGGCGCGCACGGCCAGCTCCAGGAAGGCCGACGCGGGCAACAACACCGTGTCGCGGACCGCGTGATCGGCCAGCCACGGATGTGTACGAAGCGACAGCCGTCCGGTCAGCAGGACATCATCCCCGTCGCCGGTGCCCACCGAGGCCCCGAGCAACGGATGCCGCACCGACCGCAGGCCCAACGACGACGCACCGGCGGCGGGGCGGTTCAGTGTCTCGCGCCAATACCGCCGACGCTGGAACGCGTAGGTGGGCAACGCCACGCGCCGGGGCTGGTGTTCGGCGAAGGCGGTGGTCCAGTCCACCTGGACTCCCCGCACGAAGGCTTCGGCAAGCGAGGTGTACAGGCGCTGCGCGCCGCCCTGGTCGCGGCGCAACGTGCCGACCACCACGGCGTGTTCCGGACCGGTCTCCTCCAACGTGGCCTCGATTGCGGCGGTCAGCACGGGGTGCGGACTCGCCTCGACGAACACGCCGTGTCCGGATTCGGCCAGCCCGCGCACCGCTTCCTCGAAGCGCACGGTCTCGCGCAGGTTGGTCGCCCAGTACGCGGCATCCATCTCGGCCGTGTCCAGCCACTCACCGGTCACCGTCGACCACAGCGGCACCGACCCGGAAACCGGCACAATCTCGGCCAAATCCGTGACGATCCTCGCGCGAATTTCCTCCACCTGCGCGGAATGCGAAGCGTAATCCACCGGAATCAACCGTGCCCGACCACCCTCGTCGGTCACCACGGCCACCAACTCGGCCAACGCGTCCGGCTCCCCGGACACCACCACCTGAGCGGGACCATTCACCGCCGCAACCGAAATCCGCCCGTCCCACGCCGCGATCCGCTCCCGCACCGTCGGCTCGGGCAACGCCACCGACGCCATCCCACCACGCCCCGACAGTGCCACGATCGCCCGACTCCGCAGCGCCACCACCCGCGCGCCATCGTCCAGCGACAACCCGCCGGCCACCACCGCCGCCGCGATCTCACCCTGCGAGTGCCCCACCACCGCATCCGGCGTCACGCCGAAGGACCGCCACACCTCCGCCAACGACACCAACACCGCCCACAACACCGGCTGGACCACATCCACCCGATCCAACGACGGCGCACCCTCCACCCCGGTCAACACATCCACCGCCGACCAGTCCACGAACGGCTCCAAGGCCTTCGCGCACTCACCGAACCGCGACGCGAACACCGAAGACCGGCCGTGAAGTTCCGCAGCCATCCCGGCCCACTGCGAACCCTGACCCGGAAACACGAACACGGTCCGACCCACCGGACCGACCGACCCCGAGACCACTCCGGCCGCCGATTCGCCGCGCCGCACCGCGTCCAGGTTCTCGATCAACCCTCGACGGTCACCGATCACCACCGCGCGCTCCGCGAACGCCGCCCGCGTGGTGACCAGGGAGAAACCGACGTCGGCGGTCGATGGCGAGGCGGCGTCCCGATCGAGCCGGTCGAGCAACCGCGCCGCCTGGGCCTGCAACGCCTCCGGGGTCTTCGCCGACAACACCCACGGGAGGACGTCATCCGACACCGGTCGCTCGTCGGTAGGTTCGCCCTCGGTGGCGGGCTGTTCGAGGATGACATGCGCGTTGGTCCCGCTCACCCCGAACGCCGACACCGCCGCCCGCCGGGGCCGATCCACCTCCGGCCACGGCCGGGCCTCGGTCAACAACCGCACCCCGCCGGACGACCAGTCCACGTGCGGCGTCGGCTCGTCCACGTGCAACGTCCGCGGCAACACGCCGTGCCGCAGCGCCTCCACCATCTTGATCACCCCGGCCACACCCGCAGCCGCCTGCGCATGACCGATGTTGGACTTCAACGACCCCAACCACAAAGGCCGGTCCGCCGGCCGATCCCGCCCGTAGGTCGCCAACAACGCCTGCGCCTCGATCGGATCACCCAACGTCGTCCCGGTCCCGTGCGCCTCCACCACGTCCACGTCGTCGGCGGACAGTTCGGCGCCGGCCAATGCCGCCCGGATCACCCGCTGCTGCGCCGGACCGTTCGGCGCGGTCAGGCCGTTGGAGGCGCCGTCCTGGTTGACCGCACTGCCACGTACCACCGCGAGCACCTCGTGGCCCAGGCGTTCGGCGTCGGAGAGCCGTTCCAGGATCAGTACGCCGACCCCCTCGGCCCAACCGGTGCCGTCGGCCGACGCGGCGAACGCCTTGCATCTGCCGTCCACGGAGAGCCCGCGCTGCCGGGAGAACTCGACGTAGCCCATCGGCGAGGCCATCACCGTCGCACCGCCCGCGACCGCGAGATCGCATTCCCCGCCGCGCAGGGACTGTGCTGCCAGGTGCAGCGCGACCAGCGACGACGAGCACGCGGTGTCCACCGTCACCGCCGGACCCTCGAAGCCGAAGGTGTACGAGATCCGGCCCGACGCGACGCTTCCGAGCGTGCCCGTGCCGAGATAGCCCTCCAGCTCCGGCGGCACCTGGTCGAGCGCGGGCGCGTAGTCGATCCCCGCGATCCCGGTGAACACCGACGTGCGACTGCGGCGCAGGCCGGTGACGTCGATCCCGGCCCGCTCGAAGGCGTCCCACGCGGTCTCCAGGAGCAGCCGCTGCTGGGGGTCGGTGGCCGGTGCCTCGCGCGGCGAGATCCCGAAGAACGCCGCGTCGAAGTCGCCCGCGTCCGGCAGGAAGGAGCCGGCCACCGTGTAGGTGGTGCCCGGCCGGTCGGGATCCGGGTCGTAGAGGTCGCGCAGGTCCCAGCCGCGATCGGTGGGCGCCTCGCCGACCGTGTCGGTGCCGGATTCGACCAGCCGCCACAGGTCCTCGGGCGAGGTCACCCCGCCCGGAAGCCGGCAGGCCATCCCGACGATCGCGATCGGCTCGCGCCGACTCGCCTCCACCTCGCGGACCCGCTTGCGGGCCTCGCGGACATCGGCCAGCGCACGTTTGAGATATCCCCGGAGCTTGTCTTCGTCGGACATGGAGCTGCCTTTCCTGAGTGATGGGGCCTGGGGTGGTCGGTCGGGGGTCCGGGGATCAGAAGGATTCGACGTTGCCGTCGAGCAGGCCGAACAGTTCCTCGTCGGTGGCACTGTCCAGATCGATCTCGTCCGGGTCGGCGGACGCCGAGCCGGATGCCGAGCCGAGTGCCGGGGCGTCCCACTTGGCGGTCAGCACCCGCAGTCGCTCGATGATCGCCAACCGCTGGGCAGAGTCGCCGAGATCGGCGGTCAACGTGGCGTCCAGCCGGTCGAGTTCGGCCAGCGCATCGGGCAGGAGCAGGCCGGGGCCGGCGGCGGCAAGCCGCTCGGCGAGGAATTCGGCGACATCGGCCGGGGTGGGGTAGTCGAAGATCAAGGTCGCGGGCAGCTCCAGACCCGAGCCGGTGTTCAGCCGGTTGCGCAGCTCCACGGCGGTCAACGAGTCGAACCCCAGCTCCCGGAAAGCACGTTCGGGCTCGACCGAGGCCGCGTTCCCGTGCGCGAGCACGACCGCCGTCTCGGCCCTCACGAACTCCAGTACGGCAGCAACGCGTTCGGTGCCGGCCAGACCGGCGAGACGCCCCGGGAGTACCGGCCCGGCTGCCGAATCGGCACCCGATTCGGCCGCACCCGGCATCCCGAGCGCGCTTGTACCTCCACCCACGGCCGTCCGGCTCCCGTCCAGCCAGAAGCGTTCGTGCTGGAAGGCGTAGGTCGGCAACTCGACCGGCCGGGCGTGGAATCCCGCATAGGCCACGCTCCAGTCGACCTCCACCCCGCGTACCCAAACCTCGGCCAGCGAGGTGTACAGGCGCTGCGCGCCGCCCTGATCGCGGCGCAACGTACCGACCACCAGGGAGCGGCCCGCCGCTGCGACTTCCAGGGTCTCCTGGATCGCCGCCACCAAGACGGGGTGCGGACTGGTCTCGACGAACACGCCGTGCCCGGACACAGCCAGCCCGCGCACCGCGTCCTCGAAGCGCACGGTCTCGCGCAGGTTGGTCGCCCAGTACGCGGCATCCATCTCGGCCGTGTCCAGCCACTCACCGGTCACCGTCGACCACAGCGGCACCGACCCGGAAACCGGCGTAATCCCCGCCAGGTCGGCAACGATGCGGTCCCGAATCTCCTCCACCTGCGCCGAATGCGACGCGTAATCCACCGGAATCAACCGCGCCCGACCACCCTCGTCGGTCACAGCCGCCACCAACTCGGCCAACGCGTCCGGTTCCCCGGACACCACCACCTGACCCGGACCATTCACCGCCGCAACCGAGATCCGCCCATCCCACGCCGAGATACGCTCCCGAAGCACCTCCACCGACTCCGCCACCGATGCCATGCCGCCACGCCCGGACAGCGCCACGATCGCCCGACTCCGCAGCGCCACCACCCGCGCGCCGTCATCCAGCGACAACCCGCCGGCCACCACGGCCGCCGCGATCTCACCCTGCGAGTGCCCCACCACCGCATCCGGGACGACCCCGAACGAGCGCCAGACCTCGGCAAGCGACACCAACACCGCCCAGAGCACCGGCTGGACCACATCCACCCGATCCAACGACGGCGCACCCTCCACCCCGGTCAACACATCCACCGCCGACCAGTCCACGAACGGCTCCAAGGCCTTCGCGCACTCACCGAACCGCGACGCGAACACCGAAGACTGGCCGTGAAGTTCCGCGGCCATCCCGGCCCACTGCGAACCCTGACCCGGGAAGACGAACACGGTCCGACCGAGGGTGCCCGTCGCGGACCCGGTCACCACACCGGCCGCGGAGTCGCCCCGGGCCAGCGCGCCCAGCTCGTCGGGCAGTGTGTCCGAGGCGCCGATCAGCACGGCGCGCTCCTCCAGGGCCGCGCGCGAGGCGAGCAGCGCCGCGCCGACGTCCACCGGTTCGAGGTCGGCCTGCGCCAGCGTGTCGATCAGCCGAGCGGCCTGGCCGCGCAGGGCCGGTGCCCGCTTGGCCGAGATCAGCCACGGGAGCACCACGTCGGGGTCCCGGTGCGGGTCGGCGACCTCAGGGGCGGCGTCCGGCGGAGCCTGCTCCAGGATCACGTGCGCGTTGGTCCCGCTGACCCCGAAGGACGAGACTCCGGCCCGGCGCGGGCGCCCGGTCTCCGGCCAGGGACGGGCCTCGGTCAGCAGTCGAACCCCGCCCGACGACCAGTCGACATGCGGCGTCGGCTCGTCCACGTGCAGCGTCTTCGGCAACACCCCGTGGCCCAGCGCCTCCACCATCTTGATCACCCCGGCCACCCCGGCGGCGGCCTGGGCGTGGCCGATGTTCGACTTCAACGACCCCAACCACAACGGTCGATCCGCCGGCCGATCCCGCCCGTAGGTCGCCAACAACGCCTGCGCCTCGATCGGATCACCCAACGTCGTCCCGGTCCCGTGCGCCTCCACCACGTCCACCTCGGCCGCCGGCACGCCCGCGTTCGCCAACGCCGCCCGGATCACCCGCTGCTGCGCCGGGCCATTGGGCGCCGTCAATCCGTTCGACGCACCGTCCTGGTTGACCGCCGAACCCCGGACGACCGCCAGTACCCGATGCCCGTTGCGCCGGGCGTCCGACAGCCGCTCCAGGAGCACCAGTCCGACGCCCTCGGCCCAGCCGACGCCGTCCGCCGCGCCCGCGAACGCCTTGCAGCGGCCGTCCACGGACAGTCCGCGCTGCCGGGAGAACTCGGTGAACGCGCCGGGGGAGGCCATCACCGCGACCCCGCCCGCGACCGCCAGGTCGCTCTCGCCCAGGCGCAACGACTGTGCGGCCAGGTGCAGGGTGACCAGGGACGACGAGCACGCCGTGTCGATCGTGACCGCCGGGCCCTCGAAGCCGAACGAGTACGAGATCCGGCCCGACGCGACACTTCCCGCGTTGCCGTTGCCGACGTAACCCTCCAGGGCGGCAGGTACGTTGCCCGGATGCGGCGCGTAGTCGTGGTACATCACCCCGGCGAACACACCCGTCCGGCTGCCGCGCAGCGTGGTCGGGTCGATCCCGGCCCGCTCGATCACCTCCCAGGTCGTCTCCAGGAGCAGCCGCTGCTGCGGGTCGGTGGCCAGCGCCTCCCGGGGCGAGATCTCGAAGAAGCCGGCGTCGAACTCGGCGGCGTCGTAGAGGAATCCACCGTGTCGGGTGTAGGACTTGCCGGCCGCCTCCGGGTCCGGGTCGAACAGCTCCTCGACGTCCCACCCACGATCCTCGGGGAACGCCCCCACCGCGTCGGTACCGGAGGCCACCAGCCGCCACAGGTCGCCGGCGGACGAGACGCCGCCCGGCAGCCGGCAGGCGGTACCGACGATCACGATGGGATCGTCCGTGCCCGACAGGGGCGTTGCCACGGCCGGGCTCGGCTCGGGCACGCCCGCCGCCTCGCCCAGCAATTCGCCGCGCAGGAACTCGGCGAGGGCGGCCGGGGTCGGGTGGTCGAAGACCAGCGTCGCGGGCAGCCGCAGACCCGTGGTCGCGCCCAGCCGATTGCGCAGCTCGACCGCCGTGAGCGAGTCCATGCCCACCTCGCCGAACGCACGTCGTGCACCGAGCGTTTCGGGGTCGGCGCCGAGGACGCCCGCGACCTCGGCGCGGACCAGGTCGAGCAGTTCCCGCTCCCGGTCGGCCGGACTCAGGCCGGCCAGTCGGGCGGTCAACGCACCGCCATCCGCCGACCGGGCCGCCGCCGTGGCGATCCGTCGGCTCGGCCGGACCAGCCCGCGCAGCAGCGCGGGTACCGCGTCCGGCCGGGCCCGCAGGCCGGCCAGATCCAGCGGCGCCGGGATCGGCACGGCCGCGTCCGGACCGTCGGCGCCGCCTCGGGGCCGTACCACGTGATCGAACAGGCGCAGTCCGTCCGCCGTGGCCAGCGGCCGGATGCCGGCCCGGGCCGCACGCCGCCGATCCGCCTCCGCCAACCCGGCGGTCATCCCGCCCGCCTCGGCCCACATCCCCCACGCCAACGACACCGCCGGCAGCCCGAGCGCCCGCCGGTGCAGCGCGAGCGCGTCCAGGAAGCCGTTGGCCGCCGCGTAGTTTCCCTGTCCGGGGCCGCCGAGCACACCCGCGACCGAGGAGAACAGCACGAAGCCCGCCAGGTCCTGATGCCGGGTCAACTCGTGCAGGTGCCATCCGGCGTCGACCTTGGGCCGCAGTACCGCCGCCAGCCGCTCGGGCGTGAGCGCGTCGACCACGCCGTCGTCGATCACGCCCGCCGCGTGCACCACGGCGGTGAGCGGATAGGCCGCCGGCACGCTCGCGATCAGTGCGGCCAGCTGGTCCCGATCGGCCACGTCGGCCGCCGCGACGGTGACCTCCGCGCCGAGCTCGGTCAGCTCGGCCGACAACTCGCCCGCGCCCGGCGTGTCGAGTCCGCGACGGCCGGTCAACAGCAGCCGCCGCATGCCGTGTTCGGTCACCAGGTGACGGGCGACCAGGGCCCCGAGCACACCCACACCGCCGGTCACCAGGACGGTCCCGTCCGGATCCCAACCGCGCGTGTCCTCGATGGGCCCCGAGCCGACCGCTGCCGAACCGACCGTCCCCGAACCGACCGATCCGGGCCCGACCGCCGCCGCCTCGATCCGCCGCAGTCTCGGCACGAACAACGCCCCGCCGCGCACCGCCAGTTGCGGTTCGTCGGCGTCACGCGCACCCGCATGGGCCGCGCCGAGCGCGGCCTCCGAGGCCGGCTCCCCGTCGTAGTCGATCAGTACGATCCGGCCCGGCTGTTCGGCCTGCGCCGACCGCACCAGACCGGCCACCGCCGCGGCGGCCGGGTCGGGATCCTCCCCCGCGGCCACCGCGAACGCGCCGCGTGTGAGCACCACGATCCGCTCGGCCTCCGACCGCAGGACCTCCAGCACCCGCGCGGTCTCCCGATGTGCCGAAGCCGACGCGTCCTGCTCCGTCGGCCGCACCGCCACGACCACCGCGCCGGCACCGAACTCCCGGCCGTCCTCGCCCGGAGTCCCGACCGGCGCCGCTCCCGCGACCCACTCCACCTCGAACAGCGCGTCCCGCTCCGGCGTTCGCGCCCCCTCCAGCTGATCCGCCGTCACCGTCCGGGTGGCCAGGGACTCGATCGAAACCACCGGCGTGCCGTTCCCGTCGGCGGCCGTGAAGGTCAGCTCGCCCGGGCCGGTCGAGCCGATCCGGATCCGCAGCTCCGTCGCGCCGGACGCGTGCAGCCGTACCCCGTTCCAGGCGAACGGCAGTCGGCGCCCCTCGGCCGCGTCCGGGTCGGCCAGACTCCGCACCGAGGCGATGTGCAGCGCGGCGTCGAGCAGGGCCGGGTGGATGCCGAACCGGGGCGCGTCCCGGTGTTCGTCGGCCGGCAGCGCGGCCTCGGCCAGGATCTCGCCGCCGAGCCGCCAGGCGGCGCGCAGGCCGCGGAAGGCCGGGCCGTAGTCGATGCCCGCCTCGGCCAGGGCCGCATACGCCTGCGAGACGTCGATCGGGCTCGCGCCGGCGGGCGGCCACGTCCCGGCGTCGCCGGACCGGGCCGGGGCCTCGGCGGCCCGCCGCGGGTCCTGCGACGTGCTCAGGAAGCCCACCGCGTGCCGGGTCCAGGGCGCGTCGCCATCGGCGTCGGCCGGTCGTGCGTACACCGCGATCGGCCGACGGTCGGCGGATTCACGAGCCCCGACGACCACCTGAAGCTGTACCGCGTCGCGCTCGCGCAGGATCAGCGGAGCCTCGATCACCAACTCCTCGACGGTGTCCAGGCCGACCTCGTCCCCGGCCCGGATCGCCGCCTCCACGAAGGCAGTTCCGGGCACCAGGACCGACCCGAACACCACGTGTCCGGCCAGCCACGGATGGCTGCGCAGGGACAACCGCCCGGTCAGCACCACCGTCTCCGCGCCGCCGTCGGCCGCACCGCCCGCCACCCGCAACGACGCGGCAAGGAGCGGGTGATCGGCCGCGCCGAGCCCGAGCCCGGAGGCGTCGTCGGCACCCACGGCGGGCTGGTCGATCCAGAACCGCCGGTGCTGGAAGGCGTACGTCGGGAGGTCGACCCGCCGGGCGTTGGAACCGGCGTACCACGCGGGCCAGTCCACCGCCGCGCCGTGCACATGGGCCGTGCCGAAGGCAAGCAGCGCGGTCTCGTTCTCCGGCCGATCCCGGCGCAGCGCGGCGGCGAACGCCGGTGCGTTGCCGCCCTCACCCGCGTCCGCGTCCGCCAGGCTGTCCTGGGCCATCGCGGTCAGCACCCCGTCGGGTCCCAGTTCCAGGTAGGTGGTCACGCCCGCGTCGGCCAGGTGGGCGATCACGTCCCGGAACCGCACCGCGTGCCGAACGTGTGCCACCCAGTGCGCGGCGTCGAGCGGTCGCCCGGCGTCGGCGGGTCGACCGGTGAGGTTGGAGATCACCGGGATGCGCGGCGCGTGGTGGGTCAGACCGGCCGCGATCCGGCCGAACTCGTCGAGCATCCCGGCCATCAGCGGCGAGTGGAACGCGTGGCTGACCCGCAGTCGTTTGGTCTTGCGGCCCCGTGCGGCGAACTCGGCGGCGACCGCGAGCGTCGCCTCGGCGGCCCCGGACAGCACGATCGAGCGTGGCCCGTTGATCGCCGCCACCGCCACCTCGCTCTCCCGACCGGTCAGCGCGGCGGCGACCTCCTCCTCCGTGGCCTGGACGGCGACCATCGCGCCGGTCGTGGGCATCGCCTGCATCAGCCGGGCCCGGGCCGCGACCAGGGTCGCGGCGTCGGGAAGGATGAGTACGTCCGCCACATGTGCGGCGGTCAGTTCGCCGAGCGAATGTCCGGTGACGAAGTCCGGCCGCAGGCCCCAGGACGCGTACAGCCGGTACAGCGCCACCTCGATCGCGAACAGCGCCGGTTGTGCATACACTGTCCGGTCGAGTTGTTGGGCCGCGTCCTCGACCAGGCCGAACACCACGTCGCGCAGCGGGTACGGAACGTGCCCGGCCAGCTCGGCGTCGAGCGCCTCGGCGACCTCGTCGAAGGCGGCGGCGAACACCGGTTGTGCGGCGTGCAGTTCGCGGCCCATGCCGACACGCTGGCTGCCCTGCCCGGTGAACAGGTAGGCCAGCGGCCCCGATCCGCCCGCGCCGCCGCGTACGAGGCCGGCGGCGGGCGTGTCGGCCGCGAGCGCGTCGAGGCCGGCCAAAAAGCCCGCCGGGTCGTCGGCGACCACGATCGCGCGTTCGTCGAACCGGGCCCGGGCGGTGGCCAACGAATAGCCGACGTCGAGCACATCGGCACTCCCCGGCGCCGCACCACGCACATGTGCGGCCAGTCGGGCCGCCTGGGCGCGCAGCGCGGCTGGGGTCCTGGCGGTGAGCAGCCAGGGCGTCGCTCCCGACGGTCGCCGCGTACTCGCCTGCCCCGGTTCGGCCGGCAGGCCCCGATCGGCGGCCTCGGGCTGTTCGAGGATCAGGTGTGCGTTGGTTCCGCTCGCGCCGAAGGCCGAGATCCCCACCCGCCGGGGCCGACCGGTCTCCGGCCAGGCCCGGGCCTCGGTGAGCAGCCGGACCGCGCCCGCCGACCAGTCCACGTGCGGGGTCGGTTCGTCGATGTGCAGCGTCCTGGGCAGTACGCCGTGCCGCATCGCCTCGATCATCTTGATCACGCCGACGATCCCGGCGGCGGCCTGGGTGTGGCCGATGTTGGACTTGGCCGAGCCGATCCACAGCGGCCGGTCCTCGGGCCGGTCCCGACCGTAGGTCGCGATCAGCGCCTGGGCCTCGATCGGGTCGCCCAGGGTGGTTCCGGTGCCGTGTGCCTCGACCGCGTCGATGTCGGCGGCGGTCAGCCGGGCGTCGCGCAGCGCCTGGCGGATCACCCGCTGCTGCGAAGGTCCGTTCGGCGCGGTCAGGCCGTTGGAGGCGCCGTCCTGATTGACGGCGCTGCCGCGCAGCACCGCGAGGACCCGGTGGCCCAGGCGGCGGGCGTCCGCGAGCCGTTCGACCAGGACCAGACCGGTGCCCTCGGACCAGCCGGTGCCGTCGGCGGCGCCGGCGAACGCCTTGCAACGCCCGTCCGCGGCCAGCCCGCGCTGTCGGGAGAACTCGACGAAGCCCAGCGGCGACGCCATCAGCGTCACCCCGCCGGCCAGCGCGAGGTCGCATTCGCCGCTGCGCAGCGAGTGGGCCGCGAGGTGCAGCGCGACCAGCGAGGACGAGCATGCGGTGTCCACCGTCACGGCCGGGCCCTCGAAGCCGAACGAGTAGGCGATCCGCCCGGAGGCGACACTGGCCGCGTTGCCGTTGCCGATGTAGCCGCCGACCTCGTCGGGCACCCGGCTCAACCGGGCCGCGTAGTCCTGGCCGTTGAGGCCGGCGAAGACCCCGGTGCGGCTGCCGGCGAGGGTGGTGGGGTCGATGCCGGCCCGCTCGAACAGCTCCCACGCGGTCTCCAAAAGGAGCCGGTGTTGCGGGTCGGTGGCCAGTGCCTCGCGTGGCGAGATGCCGAAGAACTCGGCGTCGAAGCCCGCGATGTCGGGCAGGAACGCGCCCTGGCGGGTGTACGACTTCCCCGGTCGATCGGGGTCCGGATCATACAACTCCTCGACGTCCCACCCTCGATCGGCGGGGAAGTCGCCGACCACGTCGATGCCTTCGGCCAGGATGCGCCACAGCTCCTCGGGGGATTCCGCGCCGCCGGGCAGCCGGCAGGCCGCCGAGACGATCGCGATCGGCTCGGGCGTCGGGTTCCGTGCCTCCTCCAACCGGGCCTGTGTGTCGTGCAGTTCGACGGTCAGCCGCTTGAGCAGGTGGCGGATCTGCTGGTCGCTCATGGTGGTTGTGCCTTTCGCGTGGACCGGCCGGTCGGGAGCTACCGGCGGGTCGGGGAATGCCGGCGGATCAGGAGATGCCGAACTGCTTGCCGATGAATTCGATGAGTTCGGCGTCGGTGGCCGCGTCGATCTCCTCGTCGATCGCGCCGACTTCCGGGCCTTCGGGCCCGGTGCCGGGCACCGCGGCGGCGGCCCAGCGGGCGGCGATCGTGGTCAACCGCGCGGCCGAGGCCGCGTGTTCGGCCGGGTCGCCGGCCGCGTGCGCGAGCAGCGCCTCCAGACGGTCGATCTCGACCCGCACGGTCTCGGCGTCCGCGACGGTCCGCGGCACGAGTTCGCCGCGCAGGAACTCGGCGAGCGCATTCGGGGTCGGGTGGTCGAAGACCAGCGTCGCGGGCAACTTCAGACCGGTCTCGGCGGTCAGCCGATTGCGCAGTTCGACAGCGGTCAGTGAATCGAATCCCTGGTCCCGGAACGGCTTTTTGGCCTCGACCGAGGCGGCCGAGGCGTGCCCGTGCACGATCGCCGCCTGGGTCCGGACCAGGTCGACCAGATGCGGGCGGCGCTGCTCCTCGGGGAGTTCGGCGAGCAGCGCGGTCAGCCTGCTCGCGGGCGTGTCGGCACCGGCGGCACCGTGCGTCGTGGCCGATCCGGCGGCCGGCGCCCGAAGCAGCTCGGCGACCAGCGGGTGCGCCCGATCCCGGAACAGCACGTCCCAGTCGATGTCGCAGACCGTCAGGTGGCTCTCGTCGGCGTCGAGGACGTGTCCGAGCGCTTGCACCGCGCGGGCCGGGTCGAGCATGGTCAGGCCCTGTCGGCCCAGTCGTTCCTCGATCTCCGGCGCGGCGATCCCGCCGCCGGCCCAGTGTCCCCACGACACCGAGGTGGCGACCTTCCCGGCCTGCCGGCGGCGGGCCGCCAACGCGTCCAGATAGGCGTTGCCCGGCGCGTAGTTGCCCTGCCCGGCCACCCCGCAGATGCCGGCCACCGAGGAGAACAGCACGAATGCCGACAGGTCGAGATCACGGGTGAGTTCGTCCAGGTGCCGGGCGCCGTCCACCTTGACCCGCGACACCCGCTGCTGCTGCTTTGGAGTCAGGTCCCCGATCACCGCGTCGTCCAGGATCGCCGCCGCGTGCAGCACCGCGGTCAGCGGGAACGCTTCCGGGACCCGGTCCAGTACGGTCGACAGCGCGGCTCGATCGGCCACGTCGCACGCGGCGAACGAGACCTCGGCGCCGAGCGCGGTGATCTCCTGCGCGAGCCGCTCCGCGCCGGGCGCGTCCGCTCCGCTGCGGCTGACCAACAGCACATGCTCCGCGCCGCGTTCGGCCACCCAGCGGGCCACGTGTCCGCCGAGCGCGCCGGTGCCCCCGGTGATCAACACCGTGCCGGACGGCCGCCAGGTCGCGGCCGGCCGTGTCGCGCCGAGCGCCGCACGCACGAGTCGGCGGCCCCGAAGCCCGCTCGCCCGTACCGCCACCTCCTTCTCGTCCGCCGCCCCGGCCAGCACGGCCGTCAGTCGGGTCCACACCGGTGCCGTGGCATCCCCGGTCGGGTACTCGCCCGGCAGGTCGATCAGGCCGCCCCACGACCCGGGACTCTCCGCCGCGACGACCCCGCCGAAGCCCCACACCTGCGCCTGCTCGGGCACCCGTACCGGATCCCCCGCCTCGACGGACACCGCACCGTCGGTCGCCACCCACAGCGGCGCCGACACCCCGGCGTCGTCCAGCGCCTGCACCAGTGCCACGGTGGCCGCCGAACCCCACGGCACCGCGTCGAACCCGGGCGCCGTGCCATCGGCCAGTGCCAACAACGAGAGCACGCCGGCGATCGGCCCGCGCGGTCCCGTCACCAGGTCCCGCAGCGCGGCCCGTTCACCCGCCCCACGCGCCACCGGGATCGGCTCCACCCGGGCGCCCGCGGCCGTCAGGACCGCCGTCAGGAAATCCGCCCACGCCGTCGCGGCCTCCCCCTCCGGGGCCAGGAGCAGCCAGGTACCGGCGAGCCTGCCGGACGCGGTGCCGCCGACCGGGCGCCAGACGATGCGGTGCCGCCACGCGTCGATCGTGGCGTCCGAGCGCCGCCGGTCCCACCACGACGACAACGCGGGCAATACCTCGCCCAACGACTCCGCCGAGGCGTCCGCCCCGAGGGCCGCGGCCAGCTCGGCCCCGTCGCCACGCTCCACCAGGTCCCAGAACGCGGCGTCGATCGACGCCGTCGAAGCCGACCCGGAACCGGTCGTCGAGGCCCCCTGTTCGGTGTCCCGAATCCAATACCGCCTGCGCTCGAACGGGTAGGTGGGCAGCTCGACGAGCCGCGCCCCAACCCCGGCGAAGCCGGCCGTCCAATCCACCGCGACCCCGCGCACGAACGCCTCGGCAAGCGAGGTGTACAGGCGCTCCGCGCCACCCTGGTCGCGCCGCAACGTGCCGACCACGACGGGGTGTTCCACGCCGACCTCGTCGAGCGTGGCCTCGATCGCGGCGGTCAGCACGGGGTGTGGACTCGCCTCGACGAACACCCCGTGCCCGGTGCCGGCCAGACCCCGAATCGCCTCCTCGAAGCGCACGGTCTCGCGCAGGTTGGTCGCCCAGTACGCGCCGTCCATCTCCGCGGTGTCCAGCCACTCCCCGGTGACCGTCGACCAGACCGGAATCGTCCCGGAAACCGGCGCTATCCCGGCCAGATCGTCGACGATCCGGGCGCGTATCTCCTCCACCTGCGCCGAATGCGACGCGTAGTCCACCGGTATCAGCCGGGCCCGGCCGTCCGCCGCGGTCACCGCCGACACCAACTCGGCCAACGCGTCGGGGTCGCCGGAAACCACCACCTGCCCGGGGCCGTTCACCGCCGCGACCGCGATCCGTCCGTCCCAGGCCGCGATGCGCTCGCGCACCGCCACGAGCGGCTCCGCCACCGAGGCCATCCCGCCCCGACCGGACAGCGCCACGATCGCCCGACTCCGCAGCGCCACCACCCGCGCACCGTCGCGCAGCGACAACCCGCCGGCCACCACCGCCGCCGCGATCTCCCCCTGGGAGTGCCCCACGAGCGCGTCCGGGACGACCCCGTACGCCCGCCAGACCGCGGCCAGCGACACCAACACCGCCCACAGCACCGGCTGGACCACATCCACCCGATCCAACGACGGCGCACCCTCGACCCCGGTCAACACCTCCACCGGCGACCAGTCGACGAACTCGGCGAGTGCGGTCGCGCACTCCTCGAACCGCGCCGCGAACACGGGTGACTCGCCGTAGAGTTCCGCCGCCATACCGGCCCACTGCGAGCCCTGCCCCGGGAAGACGAACACGGTCTTGCCGACCGGCCCGGCCGTCCCGCTCACCACGCCCGCCGGGCGATCACCGCGTGCCAGTGCCTCCAGGCTCGCCGCCCGATCCGCCGCGCCGACCAGTACCGCGCGCTCCGCGAACAACGCCCGCGAGGCGACCAGCGAGAACGCCACATCCACGGGGTTCTCGTCGAGTACGCCCCGCGCCCGGGCGGCCTGCGCGCGCAGCGCGTCCGGTGTCCGGGCCGACAACACCCACGGAAACACATCGTCGAGGGAAGGTCGTTCGTCGGCCGGCTCGCGCTCCGGCGGGGCCGGTTCGAGGATCACGTGCGCGTTGGTCCCGCTCACCCCGAAGGCGGACACCGCCGCCCGCCGGGGCCGATCCACCTCGGGCCAGGCACGAGCCTCGGTCAGCAGTCGCACCCCACCCGAGGACCAGTCCACGTGCGGCGTCGGCTCGTCCACGTGCAGCGTCTTCGGCAACACGCCGTGCCGCAGGGCCTCCACCATCTTGATCACACCGGCCACCCCGGCGGCGGCCTGGGCGTGGCCGATGTTGGACTTCAACGAGCCCAGCCACAACGGCCGGTCCGCGTCCCGACCCCGGCCGTAAGTAGCCAACAACGCCTGTGCCTCGATCGGATCACCCAGCGTCGTCCCGGTCCCGTGCGCCTCCACCACGTCCACCTCACCGGCGGACAACCCGGCGTTGGCCAGCGCCGCGCGGATCACCCGCTGCTGCGACGGGCCGTTCGGCGCCGTCAACCCGTTCGACGCGCCGTCCTGGTTCACCGCCGAACCACGCAGCACGGCGAGCACCCGGCGACCCTCGCGCCGCGCGTCCGACAAGCGCTGCAACACCACGAGCCCGACACCCTCGGCCCAGCCCGTGCCGTCGGCCGCTCCGGCGAACGCCTTGCACCTGCCGTCGACGGACAGGGCGCGCTGCCGGGAGAATTCGACGAGCATGTTCGGCGAGGCCATCACCGCGACCCCGCCGGCCAGCGCCAGATCGCTCTCGCCCGAGCGCAGCGACTGGGCCGCCAGGTGCAGCGCGACCAGCGACGACGAGCACGCGGTGTCCACCGTCACCGCCGGACCCTCGAAGCCGAGCGTGTACGAGATGCGGCCCGAGGCGACGCTGCCCGCGTTGCCGGTGCCCAGGTAGCCCTCCAGGCCCTCCGGGGTCGCGGTCAGGTCGCGCAGGTAGTCCTGGCCGGCCAACCCGGCGAACACCCCGGTCCGACTGCCGCGCAGCGTGTCCGGGTCGATCCCGGCCCGCTCCAGCGCCTCCCACGAGGTCTCCAGGAGCAGCCGCTGCTGCGGGTCCATCGCCAGCGCCTCGCGCGGCGAGATGCCGAAGAAGGCGCCGTCGAACTCGGTCGCCTCCGGCAGGAAGGCACCGTTGCGGGTGTACGACGTGCCGACCCGGTCCGGATCGGGGTCGTAGAGCCCCTCGACGTCCCAGCCGCGGTCGGTGGGCAGCCCGCCCACCGCGTCCGTCCCGGCCGTCACCAGGCGCCACAGATCGGCGGGCGAGGCCACCCCGCCGGGCAACCGGCAGGCCATCCCGACGATCACCACGGGATCGTCGGTGGTGTCCACCCCGGAGGCCGTCCCGACCACGTCCGCCGCCTCGACCTCACCCAGCAGTTCGCCGCGCAGGAACTCGGCGAGCGCGTTCGGGGTCGGGTAGTCGAAGACCAGCGTCGCGGGCAACTTCAGACCCGTCTCGGCGGACAGTCGATTGCGCAGTTCCACCGAGGTCAGCGAGTCGAATCCCTGATCCCGGAAGGGCTTCGCGGCGTCCACCGCGGCGGGGCTCGCGTGCCCCTGGACGACGGCTGCCTGGGCCCGCACCGCCTCCACGAGGAAGCGCGGGCGGTCGGCCGCGGCGAGCGCGGCGAGTCGGGCGGCGAAGCCGTCGGCGGAGGGGGCGTCGAGCGCGGCCGGGCGGGCACCGGTGGTGGCGCCGCCGGTCCCGTCGAGCAGTTCGGTGACCAGAGGGGCGCGGCGGTCGCGGAACAGCACGTCCCAGTCGATGTCGCAGACCGTCAGGTGGCTGTCGCCGGCGTCGAGAATCCGGCCCAGCACCCGGATGGCGAGTTCGGGATCGAGCATCCGCAATCCCTGGCGCCCGAGCCGTTCCTCCACCTCGGGTGCGGCGATGCCGCCACCGGCCCAGTGGCCCCACGAGATGGCCGTCGCGGGCAGTCCGGCGGCCCGGCGGCGGGCCGCCAGCGCGTCCAGATAGGCGTTGCCCGGCGCGTAGTTGCCCTGTCCCGGCACGCCGCAGATGCCCGCGAGCGAGGAGAACAGTACAAACGCGGACAGGTCGAGATCACCGGTGAGTTCGTCCAGGTGTCGGGCACCATCCACCTTGACCCGCAACACGCGGTCGAGTTGATCGAGGGTCAGATCGGCGATAACCGCGTCGTCGAGCACCGCGGCGGTGTGCACGACGGCGGTCAGCGGCAGGTCGGCCGGGATGGCGGCGAGTACGTCGGCCAGCGCCGCACGGTCGCCGACGTCGCACGCGGCGAACGAGACCCGGGCACCGAACGCGCCCACCTCGGCCGCGAGCGCCGCCGCTCCCGGGGCGTTGGCCCCGGACCTGCTCACCAACAACACGTGCGGCGCGCCGCGTTCGGCCACCCAGCGGGCCGCATGCCCGCCCAGCGCGCCGGTGCCGCCGGTGACGAGCACGGTCCCGGTGGGCTGCCAGGGCGTCGGGTCCGGGCCGGCGTCCGGCGCGGCCCGGACCAGCCTGCGCGCCCAGATCGCCGCGTCGCGCACCGCGATCTCCGTCTCGCCCGTGGCCCCGGAGAGCACGGCGACCAGTCGCTCGGCCGCCGCCGCGGTCGGGATCCGCTCCGGGACGTCGATCAAGCCGCCCCACAGCTCGGGCAGTTCGGCCGCGGCGATCCCGCCGAAGCCCCATACCTGGGCCTGTTCGGGCACCCGCACCGGGTCCTCGGCGCCGATCGACACCGCACCGCCGGTCACGGCCCACACCGGGGCGACCACACCCGCGTCCCCCAGGCCCTGGACCAGCGCCAGGGTGGCCGCCGCACCCCACGGCACCGCGGCGAAGCCGGGCACCGGGCCCTCGGCCAGGGCAAGCAGCGACACGATGCCGGCGACGGGTCCGCCCGCCGCCGCGACCGCGTCCGTCAGCCGGTCCCGCAGCACTCCACGAGCGGCGTCCTCCCGGGCCACCGCCAGCGGCACCACCCGGGCGCCGGCCGCCGCGAGCGCATCGCCGAACCATGTGGCCCACGGCGCGGCTTCCGGGTCGTCCGGCACCGCGAGCAGCCAGATCCCATCCGGCCGCGACCGCCCCGGATCGGCTACCGGACGCCATACGATCCGGTGTCGCCAGGACTGGGTCACCGCGCCGGACCGCCGGCGCTCCCACCAGGTCGACAGGGCCGGGAGTACCGCGCCCAACGGCTCGGCCAGATCCCCGTCCACGTCCCCCAGGGCGGCCGACAACCCCGCCGGGTCGCCACCCTCGACGAGTTCCCAGAAGGCCGCGTCCGCCGCGGCCTCGACCGGTTCGGTGTGCTCGCCTGTGTCCAGCCAGAACCGCTCGCGCTGGAAGGCGTAGGTGGGCAGCGAGACCCGCGGCAGGGTGCCCTCGGCAAACGCGAACGCGGCCTCCCAGGCCACCGGCACCCCGCGCACGAACGCCTCCGCCAGCGAGGTGTGCAGCCGAAGCAGATCGCCCTGCTCCCGGCGCAGCGTGCCGACCACGACCGGGTCGACCGCGCCGGCCGCCTCCAGGGTGTCCTGGATCGCGGCGGTCAGCACGGGATGCGGGCTCACCTCGACGAACACACCGTGGTCGGCCTCGGCCAGCCCGCGTACCGCTTCTGCGAAGCGCACGGTCTCGCGCAGGTTGGTCGCCCAGTACGCGCCGTCCATCTCGGCGGTGTCCAGCCAGTCGCCGGTCACCGTCGACCACACCGGGACCGTCCCGGACACCGGCGCGATCCCGGCCAGATCCGCGACGATCCGCGCCCGGATCTCCTCCACCTGCGCCGAATGCGACGCGTAATCCACCGGAATCAACCGCGCCCGACCACCCTCGTCGGTCACGGCCGCCACCAACTCGGCCAACGCATCGGGTTCGCCGGACACCACCACCTGCCCGGGCCCATTCACCGCCGCAACCGAAATCCGCCCGTCCCACGCGGCGATCCGCTCCCGCACCGTCGGCTCGGGCAGCGCAACCGACGCCATCCCGCCCCGCCCGGACAGGGCCAGGATCGCCCGGCTGCGCAGGGCGACGACCGTGGCGCCGTCCTCCAGGGACAACCCGCCGGCCACCACCGCCGCCGCGATCTCGCCCTGCGAGTGCCCGACGAGCGCGTCCGGGACGACCCCGTACGCCCGCCAGACCGCGGCCAGCGACACCAACACCGCCCACAACACCGGCTGGACGACGTCCACCCGATCCAACGACGGCGCGCCCTCGACACCGGTCAATACGTCGACCAACGACCAGTCCAGATGCGGTTCGACGGCCTTGGCGCACTCGTCGAAGCGGGCCGCGAACACCGGTGCCTGGGCGTACAGGTCGGCGGCCATGCCGGTCCACTGCGAGCCCTGGCCTGGGAAGACGAAGACGGTGCGGCCGGGTGCGCCGGCGGAGCCGGTGACCACGGTCGGGGTCTGCTCGCCCCGGGCCAACGCGTTCAGGCCGGCGACCAGTTCCGTACGGTCCGCGCCCAGGACGACGGCACGTTCGCCGAAGACGGCACGGGAAGAGACGAGTGCGAAGCCGACCTCGGCCGCGCCGGGCACGTCGGTCAGTCGAGTCGCCTGCGCGCGCAGCGCCGGTACCGACTTGGCGGAGAGCACCCACGGAATCGACGGCGCCGACACGGTCGTCGGCGACTCGGCGACCTCCCGGTCCTCGTCCGGCAGTTCCAGGATCACGTGTGCGTTGGTCCCGCTCACCCCGAATGCCGACACCGCCGCGCGCCGAGGCCGATCCACCTCCGGCCACGGCCGGGCCTCGGTCAACAACCGCACTCCGCCCGACGACCAGTCCACATGCGAGGTCGGCTCGTCCACGTGCAACGTTTCGGGCAGCACGCCGTGGCGCAGCGCCTGGATCATCTTGATCACCCCGGCCACCCCTGCTGCGGCCTGGGCGTGGCCGATGTTGGATTTCAACGAGCCCAGCCACAGCGGCTGTTCCGGCGTGCGGTCCCGGCCGTAGGTGGCCAGCAGGGCCTGGGCCTCGATCGGGTCGCCGAGCCGGGTGCCGGTGCCGTGTGCCTCGACCGCGTCCACGTCGGCCGGGGTCAGGCCGGCGTTGGCGAGTGCCCGGCGGATCACCCGCTGCTGCGACGGGCCGTTGGGGGCGGTGAGTTGGCTGCTGGTGCCGTCCTGGTTGACCGCGCTGCCCCGGAGGACCGCGAGCACCCGGTGGCCGGCCTGGCGGGCGTCCGAGAGCCGTTCCAGGACGAGCAGGCCGACGCCCTCCGCCCAGCCGGTGCCGTCGGCGGCGCCGGCGAACGCCTTGCAGCGGCCGTCGGCGGACAGTCCGCGCTGGCGGGCGAACTCGACGAACATCCCGGGCGAGGCCATCACCGTGGCCCCGCCCGCGAGGGCGAGGTCGCACTCGCCCGAGCGCAACGACTGTGCCGCCAGGTGCAGCGCGACCAGGGACGACGAGCACGCGGTGTCCACCGTCACCGCCGGACCCTCGAAGCCGAAGGTGTACGAGATCCGGCCCGACGCGACGCTGGTGGTGCTGCCGGTCAACACGTAGCCGTCGACCCGGTCGGGCGTGGACTTGTACAGGCGTGGCGTGTATTCCTGCGCGATCACGCCGGCGAAGACGCCGGTGGCCGAGCCTCGGACCGCCGCCGGGTCGATCCCGGCGTCCTCCAGCGCCTCCCACGCGGTCTCCAGGAGCAGTCGCTGCTGCGGGTCGGCGGCCAGCGCCTCGCGCGGCGAAACGCCGAAGAAGGCGGCGTCGAACTCGGCGGCGTCGTGCAGGAAACCGCCCTGTCGGGTGTACGTCTTGCCGACCGCGTCCGGGTCCGCGTCGTAGAGGCCGTCCAGGTCCCAGCCCCGGTCGGTGGGAAAGCCGCCGATCGCGTCCCGTCCCTCGGCCACCAGCCGCCACAGGTCCGCCGCCGAGTGCACGCCCCCGGGCAACCGGCAGCCGATGCCGACCACGGCGATCGGCTCGTTGCGGGCCTCCTCGTTCTCCCGCAACCGGCGCCGGGCCTGGTGCAGGTCGGCGGTCACCCGGGTCAGGTAGTCACGCAGCTTCTCTTCGTTCGCCATGGGGTATCAGCCTTTTTCCGTGCGGCGGCTTCGCCGTGATGTGGTACGCGTCGGGGTGCCGGGCCGGCCCGCGTGGATCCACGCGGGCCCGCTCGGGCGTGCTCGGGCCTGCTCCTGCCTGGGTGAACGCGCTGCGGCGGCTCAGGAGATGCCGAGTTCGTTGTCGATGAAGTCGAAGAGTTCGTCGTCGGTGCCCGCGCCGAGTCGGGCGATCACCGCCGAGGTCGGATCCTCCGGGGCGTCGACGCCGAGCCGGCCGAGCAGCTCGTACAGCCGGGCGACCGCATCGGTGCGAAAGCCCTCGTCGGGAGCGGCTCCGGCATCGAGCAGGTCGGTCAACGACAGTTGCCAGCGGTCGAGTTCGGCGAGCAGTCGGCCGCCGTCCGGGACGGCCGGGGCCGGGGCGAGCAGGTCGCGCAGGTGCTCGGCCAGCGCGATCGGGGTGGGGTGGTCGAAGGCCAGCGTGGAGGGCAGGTCCAGACCGGTGCCGGCGTTGATCCGGTTGCGCAGCTCGATCGCGCCGAGCGAGTCGAACTCGGCTTCCAGGAAGCCGCGTTCGGGTGCGATCGAGGCGGGCCCGTCGTGCCCGAGCACGGCCGCGGCGGTCTGGCGCACGAACAGCAGGAGTTCGCGGCGCTGTTCGTCGACCGGGCGACCCGCGAGACGATCACGCAGGCCGACGGCGGGTTTGCGATTGCCCCGGCCGGCGCCGCGTTGGGCGGGCACCCGGGCCGGGCCGGCCGCGCGGGTCAGGCCGGCGAGTACGCCGCCGGCCGCGTCCGGGCGCAGTGTGCCGGTGTCGATCCGGGCCGCGATCGGTGCGGGCAGCGGGGTGTCCAGGGCGCGGTCGAGCAGGTCGAGGGCGGTGTCGGTGCGCATCGGGGCCAGGCCGCTGCCCGCGAGCCGGCGCCGGTCCACGTCGGTCAGGTGTGCGGCCAGGCCGCCGGCCTCGGCCCAGTGGCCCCAGCCGATCGAGGTGGCGGCCAGACCGCGGCTGTGCCGGTGGTGGGCGAGGGCATCGAGGAAGGTGTTGGCGGCGGCGTAGGCGCTCTGCCCGGGGTTGCCGAGTACGCCGACGGCGGAGGAGTAGAGCACGAAGGCGGACAGGTCCAGGTCGGCGGTGAGCGTGTGCAGGTGCCAGGCGGCGTCGACCTTGGGCCGCAGTACGGCGTGCAGGCGATCGGGGTCGGTGCCGGTGAGCGCGCCGTCGGCGACCACACCGGCGGTGTGCACGATCGCGGTCAGCGGGTGTGCGGTCGGGATGCCGGCCAGCAGCTCGGCGAGGGCGGTCGGGTCGGCCACGTCGCATGCGGCGATCTCGACCGTGGCACCGGCGGCGGCCAGTTCGGCGCGCAGTTCCGCCGCCCCGGGGGCGGCCGGCCCGTGCCGGCCGACCAGGAGCAGGTGTCGGGCGCCGTGTTCGGCGACCAGGCGGCGGGCGGCGAGGGCACCGAGGGTGCCGGTACCGCCGGTGATCAGCACCGTGCCGGCGGGGTCGAAGGGGGTGGGGGTGGGCGCGATGGTGAGGACGAGTTTGCCGGTGTGGCGGGCCTGGCTCAACCGGCGCAGCGCCGGTATCGCGTGTCGGGCGTCCCACGCGGTGACCGGGAGCGGGGTGAGCGCGCCGGTCGCGAACAGCGGGTCCAGGGCTCGCAACATGCGGGCGATGTGCGCGGGGTCCAGGGTCAGCAGGTCGAAGGCCCGGTAGTCGACCCCCGGGTGTGCGGCACGCACCTGGGCCGGGTCGCGCGGGTCGGTCTTGCCCAGTTCGACGAACCGGCCGCCGGGGGCCAGCAGGCGCAGGGACGCGTCGGTGAACTCGCGGGCGAGGGCGTTGAGCACGATGTCGACGCCCCGGCCGGCGGTGGTGTCGCGGAAGCGGTCCTCGAAGTCGAGGGTGCGGGAGGAGGCGATGCGCTCGTCGGGCAGGCCCTGGGCGCGCAGCGTGGGCCACTTGGCCGGGCTCGCGGTGCCGTGGACGTCGGCGCCCAGGTGGCGGGCGAGTTGTACGGCGGCGGTCCCGACCCCACCGGTGGCGGCGTGTACCAGGACCGATTCCCCGGCGCGCAGTCCGGCCAGTTCGACCAGGCCGTGGTAGGCGGTCAGGAACGCCACGGGGACGGTGGCGGCCTGGGCGTACGTCCATCCGGTCGGAATCGGGGTGAGCAGGCGGTGGTCGACCACGGCCCGGGACCCGAGCACACCGGGCAGCAGGCCCATCACCCGGTCGCCGACGGCGAGTTCCGTGACGTCCGGGGCGACTTCGAGGACGCGGCCGGCGCCCTCCGCGCCGATCCGGGCGCTGCCGGGGTAGACGCCGAGGGCGATCAGTACATCGCGGAAGTTCAGCCCGGCGGCGCGCAGCGCGATCCGGACCTGGCCGGGCGCCAACGGCGTGGCGGCCTCGGGGGCCGGCAACATCGCAACGTTGTCGATCGTGCCCGGTTCGGTGACGTCGAGCCGCCACGGTTCGTCGGCGCGCGGTGGTTCGAGCGCGTCGTCCGGGCGCACCCTGGCCAGGCGCGGCGCGAGGATGTCGCCGCCTCGCAGGGCGAGTTGCGGTTCGGGGCCGGCCAGTGCGGCGGGCAGCGCGGCGAGCGAGTCGGGATGGGTGTCCAGGTCGAGCACCCGCAACCGGCCCGGGTGTTCGCCGGCGGCGGCCCGGACCAGGCCCCACAGACCGGCGGTGGTCGGGTCGCGCACGTCCTCGCCGGGGTGGGTGGCGATCGCCTCGCGGGTGATCAGGACCGGTGGGATGTCGCCGAGTTCGGGGTCGGCCAACCATGCGCCGAGGAGCGTTACGGCCCGCTCGGTGACCGCGTGTGTGGCCACGACGGTGCCCAGTTCCGGGACCGGCCGGGCGAACGGGACCAGCACGCGCGCCGGTCGGGACGCGCCGGCCGCCAAGGCGGCCCGCAGCGCGTCGAGGTCGGGGTGGAACACGACGGACCGGTCGTCGGCTTCGGCGAGCGCGGTGAGACCGAGCGGGTCGGTGGGCTCGCCGAGGATGACCCAACCGCCCTGCTCCGCCGCCGACTCGCCCGGGGGCACGGGCACCCAGTCGACCCGGTACCAGGAGTCCGCGGCCGAGTCCGGGCCCGATCCCGGGTCGGAGCCCGGTCGGGTCGCGAGCCGGTCCGCCGGGATCGCGCGCAGCGTCAGCCGGTCGATCGTCACGACGGGCGTGCCTTGGTCGTCGGTGGCGGTCAGGGCGATCGTGTCCGGGCCGATCGGACTGATCCGGACCCGCAGTTCGCGGGCGCCGTCGATGTGCGCGGTGGCGCCGGCCCAGGCGAACGGCAGCCGAGTGGGCGCGGCCGGGTCGGCGCCGGGCAGCAGTGCCACCACGGCGTGCAGCGCGGCATCGAGCAGCGCGGGGTGGACTCGGTGGCCGATCTCCTCGACCCGTTCGGGCAGTTCCACCTCGGCGAGCAGGTCGTCGCCGTCCTGCCAGGCGGCGATCAGGCCCTGGAAGGCCGGGCCGTAGTGGTAGCCCAGGGCGGCCAGGCGGTCGTAGACGTCGTCGACGTCGATCGGGCTCGCCCCGGGCGGCGGCCACGCGGTGTCGTTCGATGCGGGGGTCGTGTCCCGGGCCGGGTCCAGCCGGCCGGTGGCGTGTCGGGTCCAGGTCTCGGTATCGGCGGCCCGCGAGTGTACGGTCAGCGCCCGGGTGCCGTCCGGCTGTTCGGCGCCGACGGCGAGTTCGATCCGGACCGGCTCCGCATCGGGCAGCACCAGCGGTGCGGCCAGCACGAGTTCGCCGATGCCGCCCGCGCCGGTCCGTTCGGCGGCGTACAGCGCGAGGTCGACGAAGGCGGTGCCGGGCAGCAGGACCGTGTCCTGGACCGCGTGGTCGGCGAGCCAGGGTCGGTTCTTGGTGGACAGGGTGCCGGTCCAGACCCGGCCGGAGCCGTCCGCGCGGGTCAGATCCGCGCCCAGGAACGGGTGTTCGCTGGAGTCGAGACCGGCGGCGGTGGGGTCGCTGCTCGCCCGGGAGGTGTCCAGCCAGTACCGGCGACGTTGGAACGCGTAGGTGGGCAGGTCGACCCGGCCGGCCTCGCGCCCGTCGCGGGGTGTCGCGGTCCAGTCGACGGGCGTGCCGGTGACGTGCAGCCGGGCCAGCGCGTGGGTGAAGGTCGCCGGTTCGGGGCGGTCGGCACGCAGCGCGGCGACCACGACCGCCGACGGGTCGTCCAGGTTCGCCAGGGCGAGCGCGGTCAGCACGGCGTCGGGGCCGAGTTCGAGGAAGGTGGTGGTGCCGAGATCGGCGAGCCGGCGGATGCCGTCGCGGAAGCGCACCGCTTCGCGGATGTGCCGGACCCAATAGTTCGGATCGGCGAGTTCGGCGGCGTCGGCGAGGTCCCCGGTCAGGTTGGACACGATCGGGATGCGCGGCGCGCCGAAGCGTATGCCCGCCGCCACCGCGCGGAACTCGTCCAGCACGGCGTCCATGTGCGGGGAGTGGAACGCGTGGCTCACCCGGAGTCGTTTGCTCTTGCGGCCGGCGGCCCGCCACCGGTCGGCGAGCGCTTCGACGAGGTCGGCCGTACCCGAGATCACCACCGAGTCGGGGCCGTTCACCGCCGCGATACCGACCTCGGTGGGGTGTTCGGCGATCAGTGCGGCGATCTCGTCCTCGGTGCCCTGGAGCGCGATCATCGCACCGGTGGCGGGCAGTTGGCCCATCAGACGGCCTCGGGCGACGACCAGGGCGGCGGCGTCCGGGAGGTCGAGGACGCCGGCGATGTGGGCCGCGGTGAGTTCGCCGATCGAATGGCCGATCAGGTGGTCGGCGCGCACTCCGTACGCCTCGGCGAGGTGGTACAGCGCGGTCTCGATCGCGAACAACGCGGGTTGGGTGTACGCGGTTTCGCCGAGCAACGCGGCCTCGGCGCTACCCGGTTCCGCGAACAGCAGGTCGCGCAGCGGGCGTTCGAGGGCCGCGTCCAGGTGTTTCAGCGTCTCGTCCAGGGAGCGGGCGAACACCGGTTCGGACGCGTACAGTTCGCGGCCCATGCCGACGCGCTGGCTGCCCTGGCCGCTGAACAGCACGGCGAGCGGCGCGCTCGGGCGGGCGGCGCCCTCGATCAGGTTGGCCGCGTCGAGGCCGTCGACGAGCGCGTCGAGCCCGCGCAGCAGGTCGTCCCGGCCGTTCCCGGTGATCACCGCACGGTGCGCGAGGGTGTCCCGGGTGCCGGCCAGGGCCATGGCCAGGTCGCCGAGCGCGAGGTCGGGACGCTCGGCCAGGTGTGTCCGCAGTCGGGCGGCCTGGGCCGGCAGCGCGTCCTGGCTCGCGGCGGACAACGTCCACGGCCCGGCGTCGTCCCGGACCGCCGGGGTCGGCGGCGCCTCGATCGGGGCCTGCTCCAGGATCACGTGCGCGTTGGTGCCGCTGATCCCGAACGAGGACACCGCGGCGCGGCGCGGCCGGTCGGTGTCGGGCCAGGGGGTGGACTCGGCAAGCAGGCGCACCCCGCCTCGGGCCCAATCCACGTGCGGCGACGGCGCGTCCAGGTGCAGCGTGCGCGGCAGTTCGCCGTGCCGCATGGCCTCGATCAGCGCGATCACGCCGGTCACGCCGGCGGCGGCCTGGGTGTGTCCGAGGTTGGACTTGACCGAGCCGACGAGGAGCGGTCGATCGGCCGGCCGGTCCGCGCCGTACGTGGCCAGCAGCGCCCCGGCCTCGATCGGGTCGCCGAGGGTGGTGCCGGTCCCGTGCGCCTCGACCGCGTCGACCTCTGCCGCGCTCAGCCCGGCGTCGTGCAGCGCGGCGCGGATCACCCGCTGCTGCGCGGGCCCGTTGGGCGCGGTCAGCCCGTTGGACGCGCCGTCCTGGTTGATCGCGCTGCCCCGAAGCACGGCGAGTACGGGATGCCCGTTGCGGCGCGCGTCGGAGCGGCGCTCGAGCAGGACCAGGGCCGCGCCCTCGGCCCACGCGGTCCCGTCGGCGGCGGCGGCGAACGGCTTGCAGCGGCCGTCGGGGGCGAGCCCGCGCTGCCTGCTGAACTCGGTGAACATGCCGGGCGTGGACATCACGGTGACGCCGCCGGCCAGCGCGAGTGTGCACTCGCCCGCGCGCAACGAACGCGCCGCCAGGTGCAGCGCGACCAGGGACGACGAGCACGCGGTGTCGATCGTGAGCGCCGGGCCCTCCAGGCCGAGGGTGTACGCGAGCCGCCCGGACGCGACGCTGGTCAGCGCGCCGGTGAGCAGGTGTCCGGCGTGGTCCTCGGATGCCTCGTGCAGGCGCGGCCCGTACTCCTGCGGCATGGTGCCGACGAAGACGCCCGCCCGGGTGCCGCGCAGCGTGCTCGGGGCGATGCCCGCCCGCTCGACCACCTCCCACGCGGTCTCCAGGAGCAGCCGCTGCTGCGGATCCATCGCGGCGGCCTCGCGCGGGCTGATCCCGAAGAAGCCCGCGTCGAAGGTGTCGGCGGCGGTGAGGAATCCGCCCGCGCGTACGTAGGTCGTGCCGGGCCGGCCGTGCTCGGGGTCGGGGTCGTGGAGCGCGTCGAGGTCCCAGCCCCGGTTGGTCGGGAACGGGCCGATGGTGTCGGTGCCGGTCGCGAGCAGGTCCCACAGCGCCTCGGGGGTGTCCGCGTCGCCGGGCCGGCCCCGGGCCCGCCGGCATCCGCGGGCACGGTGCCGGCCGTGCGGTGCGCGAGATGGCCGGCGACGGCCCGGGGGGTCGGGTGGTCGAACGTCAGCGAGGCGGACAGCACGGTCCCGCTCGCGGCGGCCAGCCGGTCGCGGAATTCCAGCGCGCCGACCGAGTCGAAGCCGAGGTCCTTGAAGGTGCGATCGGGGTCGACCGCACCGGGACCGGCGTGACCGAGCACGACGGCGGCGGTGGCGCGGACGAGGACGAGGGGGTCGGGGGCGGCGTGACCGGGGCCGTCGCCGCCGTGCGAACCGACGTTGTGGCTTGGGGTGTTACCGGCGCCGAGGCCGTCGGCTCGCGCGGATCCGGCTGCCCCGCCCGCCGGCGTGTCCTGAGGCGCCGCCGTCGGTTCCGCGATCCAGTGCGGTGTCGGCAGGAAGGCGTACGTGGGCAGTTCGGTCCGTCGGGCGTCGGCCGGCAGCGCGGCGGTCCAGTCCACGGGAGCGCCGTGGACGTACGCCTGGGCCAGCGAGGTCAACAGTCGGCGTGCCCCGCCGTCGTCGCGCCGCAGCGTGCCCACCGTCAGCGCGGCTGCGGCATCCTCGGTGCCGGCTCCGTCGAGGATCTGCCGAAGTCCCATGGTCAGCACGGGATGCGGGCTCGCCTCGACGAAGCCGCGCCGGCCGTCGGCGAGCGCGGCGCGCACCGCATCCTCGAAGCGCACGGTGCCGCGCAGGTTGCGGTACCAGTAGTCGGCGTCGAGCCCGGCGGTGTCCAGCGGGCCGCCGGTGACCGTGGAGTAGAACGTGATGTCGCTCGATACCGGTGCGAGTGCGCCGAGTTCGCGGGCCAGGTCGACGCGCAGCGGCTCCACGTGGGCCGAGTGCGAGGCGTAGTCGACCGGGATGGACCGGACGTCGACGCCGGCCTCGGTGTAGTCGGCGAGCAGCGTGTCCAGCGCGTCGCGGTCGCCGGAGACCACGGTGGACGAGGGGCCGTTGATCGCCGCGATCGCGATCCGACCTGCCTGTACGGCCGGTGCGGCGCGCACCTCGTCGGCCGGGAGCGGTATGGAGGCCATGCCACCACCGGGTGCGAGGCCGGCCAGGAGCCGGCTGCGCCGGGCCACCAGACGCGCGGCGTCGGCCAGGGTGAGCGCACCGGCGATGTGCGCGGCGGCGATCTCCCCCTGCGAGTGGCCGATCACCGCGTCCGGGCGCACGCCGAACGCCTCCCACACGCGGGCCAGCGAGACCATCACGGCGAACAGCGCGGGCTGTACGACGTCCACGCGGTCGAGCCCGGGCGCACCGGGAACGTCCCGCAGAACATCGTGCGGCGACCAGTCGACGTGCGGCGCGAGCGCGTCCGCGCAGGCGTCCAGGTGTGCTGCGAACACCGTTGAATCGGCGCGGAGTTGCCGGGCCATGCCGATCCACTGGGAGCCCTGGCCGGGGAAGACGAACACGGTGGAGGTGTGCGGGTGGGCGACGCCGGTGACCGCGCCGGCGCTGGGCAGACCGGCGGCCGACGCGGCGGCGGCTTCGCGGAGTTCGGCCGCGTCCTCGCCCAGGAGCACGGCCCGGTGGGTGAATGCGGTGCGGTGGGCCGCGAGGGTGAGTGCGACGTCCTCGGGCGCGGCGTCCACCGTCGCGAGCCGGCCGGCCTGGCCGGGCAACGCGCGCGGGTCGCGGGCGGACAGCGGCCACGGCAGGACGGAGGCGACGAGCGCGCGGGGGCCGTCGGGCGCGGACTCCGGGGCCACCGCCGCGGGCGCCTCGCCCACCACCACATGGCAGTTCGTACCGCCCATCCCGAACGAGCTGACCCCCGCGAGCAGCGGCCGGTCCGGGTGCGGCCACGGTCCCGCTTCGGTCTGCACCCGCAGTCCGTTCGCGGCCTGGTCGATCGCCGGGTTCGCGGTGGTGTGGTGCAGGCTCGCGGGCAGCGTGCGCCGGCGGATCCCGAGCACCGTCTTGAGCAGTCCGACGATGCCGGAAGCGCCCTCCAGGTGACCGATGTTGGTCTTCACCGAGCCCACCGCGAGCCGGTCCGCGCCGGTGCGGCCCGCGCCGTAGGCGGTGCCGAGCGCGGCGGCCTCGATCGGGTCGCCGACGCGGGTGCCGGTGCCGTGCAGTTCGACGTACTGGATCCGGTCGGGCGCCACCCCGGCGGCGGTCGCGGCGCGGCGCAGCACGGCGGTCTGGGCGCCGACGTCCGGCACCGTGAGGCCGTCGGTGTCGCCGTCGCTGGTGACCGCGCTGCCGTGGATCACCGCGTGGATCGGGTCGCCGTCGGCCAGCGCCCGATCCAGCGGTTTGAGCAGCAGGACCGCGCCGCCCTCGCCACGCACGAAGCCGTTGGCGCGGGCGTCGAAGGTGAACGAGCGGTGGTCCGGGGACAACGCGCCGAAACGTTCCGCGGCGACGGTGCTCTCCGCCGCCAGGTTCAGGTGCACGCCGCCGGCGAACGCGACGGTGGACTCGCCGCTGCGCAGGCTCTCGCAGGCCAGGTGTACCGCGACCAGCGAGGAGGACTGCGCGGTGTCGACGGTCAGGCTCGGGCCGTGCAGGTCCAGGGCCCAGGACAGGCGATTGGCGATCAGCGCGCGGGCGACGCCCGTGAAGGTGTGCCGGGTGATCGCGTCGGTTCCGTACCGGTGCACCACGGTGGACCAGTCGCCGGCGATCGCGCCGACGAACACTCCGGCCCGGGTGCCCGCGAGGGATCCGGGCAGGAGGCCGGCGTCTTCGGCGGCCTCCCACCCGAGTTCGAGGGCCAGCCGCTGGTGCGGGTCCATCGCGTCGGCCTCGCGTGGCGAGATGCCGAAGAACGCCGCGTCGAAGGTGTCCACCCGGTCCAGGTAGCCCCCGGGCCGCAGGTCCGCGCCGCGCCGGCGCTCGATGCTCGCCTCGCCGACGGCGTCCACACCGTCCGCGAGGAGCCGCCAGAACGCGGCGGGGTCGGCGGCGCCCGGCAGCCGGCAGGCGGTTCCGATGACGGCGATCGCGGCACCGTGCCGATCGCGGTCGCCGGCGGTGTTCTCACTGGTCGTCATCATCGCGGAGTGTCGCCCCCCATGCCGAACGGTCCGATCCCGAACGGCGACGAGTGCGCCGAACGACCTCAGGATTCGTCCGGCGCGCCCCGCCCGAATACCCCTGTCGATCCCCTACCGACCCCATAGCGGAAGGGGTCCGCAACGACCCCTGTCGGGGCATGCCGAGGGCCGCCCCCCCCGCATAGCCGGGGGCCCCCGGCGGGGGCAACCAAACGGGGGGGTTAAACCCCCCCCCAACAAATAACCCCCCGGGGGGCGGGGCCCGAGGCCGGGCC
>NZ_JBSHGZ010000001.1:642397-648272 GCF_053618075.1 Embleya sp. NPDC055664 | reverse complement strand
ATACCCCGTGCCTACCCCCCCCCCCCCCCTTCGCGTTGGGGGGCCGCACCCCCCCGGGGGGGGGCTGCCGGGGGGCCGCGGCCCGGTTGGGGCGGCGGCCCTCGGTCGTGCTCTCCGATCGGGGTCGATTCAGCCCGCGATCTCCTCTTCCAGCCAGGGCGGCAGGTCCAGTCGGCGGGCCACCCCGAGCTTGCGGTACACCCGGGTCAGGTGTTGTTCGACGGTGCTGACCGTGATGAACAGCCGGCGGGAGATCTCCCGGTTGGTCTGGCCCTGGGCGGCCAGCGCCGCGACACGGCGTTCGGCGTCGCTCAGGCCCGCGCCGGGCTGCTCGTCGACGCCCGGGGAGGCGCCCGGAGCACTCGGGGACGCGGCCGGCAGGGTGATGCGCGCCGTTTCGCGGTGTTCGGGTCGCCCGGGCCGTTCGGCGATCCGGTCCGCCTCGCGGTTCGTCGCGGGTTCGTGGATCGGCGCCGGCTCGGGTGTCGTGCCGCGCAGGCGCGATATCGCGCCGTCCCGGTCGGGTACGGCGGCCAGCCGGTCGGTACGCGACAGGGTGTGCGGCAGCTCGGCCCGGCACACCTCGGACAGGTGTCGGGCGCGTCGGGCCGCCCGTCGGGCCCGGCCGAAGTCGCCCAGTTCGCGGTAGGCGTTGCCGAGTTGGGCGAACACCAGGGACAACTCGAAGCGGTCGCCGCAGGCCTGGAGTTCGCGGATCGCCTCCCACAACAGCGCGGGGCGCCGCCGAAGTTCGACCACGGACGCCTGCACGCCGAGCGCGAGCCCCCGGGTACGCGACGGTTCGTCCGCGAGCCGGTCGAACTGTTCGGCCAACAACTCGCGGGCCGCGTCGTGGTCGCCGAGGTGCACGTGGGCCCGGGCCGCCTCGACCCGCCAGGGCACCAGGCCGGGCAGGTCGATCCGCCACGCCGTCATCAGCTCGCCGCAGGACAGGAAGTCGTGCAGCGCCGCGTCGGCGCGGCCGGTGGCCAGGTTGTACCGCCCGCAGGCGTGCAGGTAGTGCAGCCCGGCCGGGGTGTGGAACATCGCGCCGGGAACCGGGAGTTCGAGCAGGCGGGCGGCCTGCTCCCGGTCACCGCGCGCGACCGCGGCGACGATCCGGGCGGCCAGCGGAACCCCTACCGCCACTCCCCAACCCTCGGGGGCGATCCGGGTCAGCGCGGTCGCGGCGCTCTCCTCGGCGCCGAGCAGGTCGCCCTGGCGCACGGTGATCTCGCCGAGCACCGCCGAGAACAGCGCGTGGGCGATCGGACTGCGCCGACCGGCCGCCCGGTCGATCAGCGCGACGCACCACTCCTGGGCCTCGGCGGCCCGGTCGGCGTACACCAGCGCGGTCAGCGCGGAGGTGAGCGATTCCACCGTGGCGTCCTCCAGGCGCGCGCCGCGCAGGATGCGCTCGGCCCGGTCGCAGACCCGGTCGGCGTCGAGCCGGCCGGCCAGGACGTCGGTGAGCAGGTCCAATCCCTCGATCCGGCCGATCGTCGCGGGCAGCGGGGACACCTCGGTGCCGTATTCGGGCAGGTCCGCGTCGACGGCCGGGTACCAGTACTTGAGCCAGAATCGGGCGGCCCGGGTCTCGGCGGCGGTGACCCAGTCGGCCGACTCGCCGGGCGCGCACGATTGCCGACCCGCCTCGATCACGGTCCTGGCCTCGTCGAGCCGGCCGTACCAGGCGAGGTAGCGCACGCAGGCCAGGGCATCCCGGCCGCTGAGCCGCCCGTCGCGCACCGCGGCGGCCAGCCACGGCACGTGTCGCGCGGCGGCGGCCGGGTTGACCAGCCACTCCAGTCCGATCAGGAACGCCTTGATCGACACCCGGGTGCATTCGTCCGGGGCGATGCGTTCGGCCAGCTTGAGGTAGTCGACGGCGAGGCGCAGATCACCCTCGGCGACCACCGCCTCGGCCGCCTCGCGCAGCGTGCGCACCGCCCACGGCGCGCGGAACTCCCCGGCCCCCGCGAGATGTTTGGCCACCGCCTCGGACGGCGCGCCGTCGATGTGTCGCAGCGTGGCGGCCCGGCCGTGTCCGCGTTCGCGCTCCGGCCGGGTCATCGTGTTCAGCACGGCCGCACGGGCCCGATCGTCGCGAAATCGTCCGCAGGCGACCAGTCCGGCGTCGTTGAGGGTGCGGGCCGCCCGGGTGGCGGTGGCGGGTTCGAGACCGACCAGTTCGGCCAAGCCCTCGCTCGCGCCCGACTCGCCCAGCAGGGCCAGGCCGCGCGCGACCTCCACGGTGGCCGGGTCCAGGCGGTACAGGCAGCCGACCAGGGCTCGGCAGTAGGCGTCGGCCGCGGTCGCCCGAAGTGGGCGCCGGGCGCTGTCGGAGCGCTGTCCCGCGCCCATGTCCTCCAGTAAGGCTCGAATCAACAGCGGGTTTCCGCCGGTGAGTTCGAGCACATCGGCGGTCAGGCGGGCGGCGGCGGTCGGGCCGACGGCGGGTTCGAGCAGTTCGCCGACCGAGGCGCGGCCGAGCAGGCCGAGCCGGATCCGCCCGTGGTGCGGCTGGCGTTCGACGTCGGCGGAGAAGGCGGCGAACGCCGCCGAGGGGGCCGCGGCGTACTCGCGTTCGCCCAGCAGGACCAGCACCCGTGCGGTGCGGATCCGCCGGATCAGGTGGGCCAGGAACTGCAACGACACCGGGTCGGCGTGCTGGATGTCGTCCACGACCACCACGACCGGCCGCGACTCGGCCAACGTCAATACCACCGCCGAGAGTTCGTGTACCGCCCGGACCGTGGTGGCGTCCAAGGCGTCGGTGCCGCCGAAGGCGGCGGTATGGGCCCCGTCCTCCAGGATCCGGTCGATCCGGGCCGGATCCTCGTCGGCGAGTGGGACCGACTGGAGCAGTTGGCGCACCACCCCGAGCGGAAAGTCCTGCTCCATCGGGGTGCCGATGGCACGCAGGAACAGCGCCTCGTCGGCGGCGGACCGCTCGGCGAAGGCGTGCAGGAGCGCGGTCTTGCCGACCGCCACGGGCCCGCACACAGTGGTCGCGCCGCCGACCCCGGTCGCGCAGCGGGCCCGGGCGGTATCCAGTCGGCTGAGTTCCTCGGTTCGCCCCACGAAAAACACGTGCCACTCCCCCGGCGGAAATCCAAGTGTTTCCGCTTGTTGAATTAGCTATTGCCTCTGATTAACATTTGCGCACGCCGGGGACACGTCGGGGCCGCGGCGTCGCGGAATATCCGGTTCGGCGACTCGTCGGCGCACGACGGCCGAAACACGTGTTATCGGGCCCGATCCGCGGGGGCCGCCGGGCCTGCCGACGCGCCGAGGCGACCTCGGCCGTCGGGGTGGGATCGATCCGACCCCGGTCGGATCACGGAGGATTCAGCGACACAGCCCGCTGGACATGCGGGCGAGGTCCACGTCGAGGCGGGACACCAGCGCGAGGCGCCAGGCGCTCGCTCCACGGGTCCCCTGCACGGCCGTCTCCGAAAAAGAAGTGGAAGAGTCCGGAATCGGTGATTCGGACTTTCGCTCCATAGCTGACCGGCAGTCTAGAAATCTGCCCGCGTCGCGTCAACACGAAGGTCTCGCGAAAGAAAGGCGACATGCGGACGCGAGGATCACCCCGTCCGCACGCGCAAGGGTCGGTAGGGGTCCGCTAGGGGTGCTGGGCGTCCCGACGGCGCGGCTAGTTTCCTCAGGGCCGGGGCCGGTGTTCGCCCCGCTCTGCGCCGCTTCGTGACATCCCCGACTCTCGACAGGACTCGACCATGCGCGTCATCCGACCACGCCTACCCAGAATCGTCGGTGCGGCCCTGGCCGCCGCGTTCGTCCTGTCGGCCTGTTCCTCCACCGCGAAGACGGGGCCGAACGCGGCCGAGCCGGCGGCGGGACCGCCGGTCAAGGGCGGGTCGGTGACGGTGGCGATCAACACCGAGCCCACCTGCTTCGACATCCACGTGAGCCCCCAGGACATCACCGCGTCCATCCAGCGCAACGTGTTCGACTCGCTGGTCGCCGAGGACGATCAGGGCAACTTCCTGCCATGGTTGGCCACTTCGTGGGAGGTCGCGCCGGACCTGACCGGCTACACGTTCAAGCTGCGCACCGACGTGAAGTTCACCGACGGCACCCCGTTCGACGCGAACGCGGTCAAGGTCAACTTCGACCGGATCGCGGCCAAGACCACCAAGTCGCAGTACGCGGCGAGTCTGCTCGGCCCCTACGCCGGCACCGAGGTGCTCGACCCGGCGACGGTGAAGATCTCCTTCACCAAGCCGTTCGCCCCCTTCCTCCAGGCCGCGAGCACCGCCTACCTGGGCTTCTACTCGCCGCAGACGCTCGCCGCCAACGGCGACAAGCTGTGCGCGGGCGGACCACAACTGGTGGGCACCGGCCCGTTCCGCTTCGCCGCGCACACCAAGGGCCAGAGTCTGACCCTGGAGAACAACCCCGCGTACAACTGGGCACCGGCCGGCGCCAAGCACCAGGGCGCCGCCTACCTGGACAAGCTGACGTTCCGGTTCCTGACCGAGGACTCGGTCCGGGTCGGCGCGTTCGCCGGCGGCCAGGTGGACATCGCCGGGTCGATCCCGCCGGTCAACGTCAAGGGCCTGGAGGGACGTTCGGACGTACGCGTGCTGCGCCACGACTTCGCGGGCGCGGTCTACAGCCTGTTCCTGAACACCACTCGGGCGCCCTTCGACGACGAACGGGTGCGGCGAGCCGTACAGCGCGCGATCAACATCGGTCCGAACGTCCAGTCCATCTACTTCGACCAATATCGGCGTGCCTGGGGCCCGTTGGGGCCGGCCACGCCCGGCTACGACAAGGCGCTGGAGAACTCCTGGCCGTACGACCCCGCGCTGGCGGGCCGGTTGCTGGACGAGGCCGGGTGGACGGGCCGTGACGGCGACGGGTACCGGACCCGCGACGGCAAACGTTTGAGCGTGCAGTGGCCCAGCGCGCCCGCCGCGGTGCGCGAACAGCGCGACATCCTGGCCCAGGCCGTGCAGTCGGACCTGAAGAAGATCGGCGTCGAGGTGCAGCGGCCGGCCCTGGACCTGGGCGCGTTCACCACGAACGCCTACGCGGGCAAGTACGACGTGCTGGACATGAGCTGGGCGCGCTTCGAACCGGACGTACTGCGGCTGTACTTCAACTCGGCGAACCTGCCCAGCACCGGTGGGCAAAACGCCGCCTGGCTGAGCAATCCGCAGATCGACCAGTGGACCGACGCGGCGGCGGCGACACTGGACCGGCCCACCCGCGACCGGCTGTACGCGCAGACCCAGGGCTGGGTGATCGAACACGCGGCGGTGGTCCCGCTCTACGCGGCCACCACGATCTTCGCCACCGGCAAGCACGTCAACGGACTGCGCCTGGACCCGAACGCCTGGCCGCTGTTCCACGACGTGTGGAGCGCGCGGCGATGAGTTTTCCACCGACGATGGCGGACGCGTCGACCCCGGTCGACGCGTCCGCCCCGGCCGCGGCCGCGGTGTCCGCCGATGAGCCGGGCCCGGCGGGCCCGCCTCGCGCGTTGCGGCTGCTGCGGGCGATCGGCGCCCGGCTGGTGGCCGTGGCCTCCGTGCTGCTCGGCGCGGCGACGCTCGCCTTCGTCGGGCTCAAGTTGCTCCCGGGCGATCCGGTGGCCACGCTCCTGGGCCCGCAGACCACCGCGTCGCCCGCCGTACGGGCGCAGATCCGCGCCGACTACGGCTTCGATGAAACCGTTCTTCGGCAATACCTGCACTATTTGGGCGAGTTGTTGCACGGGCGGCTCGGCGAGTCGTATCAGCTCCAGCAGCCCGTCTCCGCGCTGATCGGCGAGCAGTTCGAACCGACCCTCGAACTGGCCTCGGCCGCGCTCGGGTTGGCGGTGGTGATCGCCGTGGTCTCGGCG